>JAODNL010000383.1 GCA_025465405.1 Pseudonocardiales bacterium
GATGTAGCCCGTGTCGCCCCTGGCGATGCCGTTGTCGATGATGTTGGCATTCAGGCTGGGTAGATACAGCGAGGCCATCGTGCCGACGAGTTGCAGCCCGACCACAGCCAGCAGCAACCTCTTGTACGGCCGCAGGAATCGGCGCAGCAGGCCGGTGAGCATCGTCCTCCTTCGTCAGTGATGTCGTCAGTGATGTCGTCAATCGCGAGGATGCCGCGCGGCGCTGACATCTCGCGCACAGCACGGTGCCAGACGCGTCGCTGTGCTCAGGACACCAGCACGGTCGCGATCGTCGCGTGCTGTCGCATGCCTAGGTGCTCGTAGACCCGCCGGGCCGCGGTGTTGAACTCGTTGACGTACAGACTCACCGTCGGTGCCAGGGTAAGCGCGTGCCGGAACACCGTGGCCAGCGCCGCGGTGGCGATGCCCCGGCCGCGAAGGTCGGGCCGCACCCACACGCCCTGCACCTGGCTGGTGTGCCGGGACACCGCGCCGATCTCGGCCTTGAAGATCACCTGCCCGCGGAAGTCGACGCTCGCGAACGCCCGCCCGTCGGCGATCAGATCTCGAATGCGGGCCCGGAACGCGCTCGTGCCAGGAGCGACGTGCGGCGAGACGCCGAGCTCCTCGATGAACATCGCCGCGGCGGCCGCGAGGTAGCGATCGATGTGGTGCGGCTGCGCCGGCTGGACGGAGTCGTCGCTCGCGACCGGCACCGGGGCGTCGAGGACTAGTAGCGGCTGGTTCAGGCGCTGCTCGCGGGCCCGTCCCCAGGCCCGCTCCAGCCGCGGCCACAGTACGGCGACGGCGTCGGCCGGCCCGACGATCGACGAGCAGGCGCGCGGGCGGGCAGCGACGAAATCAGCCAGCGCCTCCCACGTCTGCGCGCTACCCCCGACGGGTATCAGGTTGCCGCCGCTGTAGCAGGCGCCGGCGAGCTCTGTCGCGTCCCGGACACCGATCATCGTGCCGCCGAGCCGGACGGCGGCCAGCGTGCCGGCCGATCGCACGCGCGCGTCGACGACCGCATTCACGATCGGATCGGAGTCGACGAGACGATCGAAGGCGCCGCGGTCTCCGTCGTCGAGCACAACGGCCCGGGCCTGCTGACGCAGGTCGGGGCGCAATGCCGTCACAACCAATGACGTTACCGGCCCGCGCGGTGGAAGCGCCGCCGCTTTCTACCGCGGCGCGATGATCAGGTCACCGAGACGGTGGGCTCACCGGCCCCCACACCGGCTGCGCCCATCTCGTCGGCGAGGCGGAGCGCCTCCTCGATGAGCGTCTCGACGATCTGCGACTCCGGCACGGTCTTGACGACCTCGCCCTTGACGAAGATCTGCCCCTTGCCGTTGCCCGATGCGACCCCGAGGTCGGCCTCGCGTGCCTCGCCCGGGCCGTTGACGACACAGCCCATGACCGCGACGCGCAGCGGCACCGTCATTCCCTCCAGGCCCGCGGTCACCTTGTCGGCCAGCGTGTACACGTCCACCTGCGCGCGGCCGCAGGACGGGCAGGAGACGATCTCGAGCCGGCGCTGGCGCAGGTTCAGCGACTCGAGGATGGCCAGGCCGACCTTGACCTCCTCGACCGGTGGGGCGGACAGCGACACGCGGATCGTGTCGCCGATGCCACGGGACAGGAGCGCGCCGAAGGCGACGGAGGACTTGATCGTGCCCTGAAACGTCGGACCGGCCTCGGTGACACCGAGGTGCAGCGGGTAGTCCGACTGCTCGGCGAGCAGCTCGTAGGCCCGGACCATGACGACCGGGTCGTTGTGCTTGACCGAGATCTTGAAGTCGCGGAAGTCGTGCTCCTCGAACAGCGCCGCCTCGTTGAGTGCGGACTCGACCAGGGCTTCCGGGGTCGCCTTGCCGTACTTGGCGAGCAGCCGCTTGTCGAGCGAGCCCGCGTTGACGCCGATGCGAAGCGAGACACCCGCGCCGGCCGCGGCCCGGGCGATCTCGCCGACGCGGTCGTCGAAGGCCTTGATGTTGCCGGGGTTGACCCGCACGGCCGCGCAGCCCGCGTCTATCGCGGCGAAGACGTACTTCGGCTGGAAGTGGATGTCGGCGATGACCGGGATCTGCGAATGCTTCGCGATCTCCGGCAGCGCGTCGGCGACGTCCTGCGACGGCACCGCGACGCGGACGATGTCGCAGCCGCTCGCGGTGAGTTCCGCGATCTGCTGCAGCGTGGCGTTGACATCCGAGGTGAGCGTCGTGGTCATGGACTGCACTGAGACCGGAGCACCGCCGCCGATCAGCACCTTGCCGACCTTGATCTGGCGCGACGCGCGCCGCGGGGCGAGAACGGGCGGTGAGTCTGCGGGGCCTAGGGACGGCATGCCGAGGGGGACAGTCACCCGACCAGTATCCGCTCTCGACCTGGTGCGGCGCACGCCCGGCTCACGTCAGCCGCCGAGGGATACCGGCTTGACGATGTCCGCGTACAGCGTCAACAGCGTCAGCACGATCAGGACCGACGCGACCGCGTACATCACGGGCAGCATCTGCGCGGTGTCCACGAATATCTGAGGCCGGGCCGGGGGGTCGAGGCCGGGCTCCCCCGCCGCCACTCGAGGCCGCAGGCGCGCCCGCCCGCGCTTCACCGCTTCGACGATCGCACCCGCCACGTGACCGCCGTCGAGCGGCAGCAGTGGCAGCAGGTTGAAGAAGAACAGGAGCAGGTTCACGCTGGCGAGCAGGCCGACCAGCGAGAAGACCTTGTCCTGCAGGTCCAGCTGGTTGCTCTGCGCCAGGTCGCCGCCGAGCCGGCCGATGCCCACCACACCGATCGCGCCGTTGACGTCGCGTGGCTTGCCGTGGAAGACGGTGTCCCACAGACTGCCGATCTTCTGCGGGTAGCTGCCCAGGGCCTGCACGCCCTTGTTGAGCTGGCTGCCGATCTCGCCCGGTATCGCGCTGATCCCGAGCGGCTGGTAGTAGTGGTGGTTCGTGGGCGAGACGCCGAGGTAGCCGGCCACCTTCGTCTTCGTCCCAGTAGTGCTCGCGTACTTGACGTTCTCGACCGGCGTGAGCTGGACGGACTGCTGCACACCGTTGCGCAGCACGGTGACGTGCAAGGTCCTGTTCGCGGACGGCTCGATGATCGAGACGAGCTGGTCCCACGACTTGATCTGCGTGCCGTCGACGGACAGGATCTTGTCGCCGGGCTGGAGCCGGTTGTAGGCGGGCGCCAACGGGGCAGTTCGCGGGCAGATGTTCTTGCTCGCGTCGACCGAGTTCGCGGCGACGACGCACTTGGTCACGGTCCCGACCGTCGTCGTCGGGTCGTTGTGGGGCTTGCCCAGTGCACTCAGCAACGCCACCGTGAGGATCAGGTAGATCAGCAGGTTCATGGTCGGGCCGCCGAGCATGACGATGATCTTCTTGCCCGGCGTCAGCCGATAGAACTCGCGCGGCTCGTCGCCGGGCTGCACCTCGGCGCGGCTGAGCCGCCGGAAGTCCTCGACGGCGCTGGCCATGCGGCGCGGCCAGCGCGATCGTGAGCCGTCCGCCCGCGGCGGGACCATGCCGATCATCCGGATGTAGCCGCCCAGCGGGATCGCCTTTACGCCGTATTCGGTGTCGCCGCGCTTGCGTGACCAGATCGTCGGACCGAACCCGACCATGTACTGGGTGACCTTCACGCCGAACTTCTTGGCCGGCACCATGTGCCCGACTTCGTGCAGCGCGATCGACACCAGCAGACCGAGGGCGAAGATGAGGACGCCAAGCGCGTAGAGCACCTGCCGGTCTCCCTTCGAACCCTCTGGTCAGTGGCGCGTCGCGAGCGACCGGGCCCGGGCACGCGCCCACGCCTCGGCGTCTTCGACGTCCCCGACGGTACCCGGGTTACCGGCGGCGGGGTGCCTGGTGCTCAGCCACTCATCCAGTACATCGGCAACCGTATCGACGATGCTGAGGAATCCGACCGCACCGTCGTGGAACGCCGCGACCAGCTCCTCGTTGGCCGCATTGAACACGGCCGGCGCACACCCGGCGGCCCGTCCTGCCGTCCGGGCCAGGTCGACGGCCGGGAAAGCGGCTGCGTCCAGCGGCTCGAACGTCCAGGTCTGGGCCTGCGTCCAGTCGACGGCGGATGCGGCGCCCGCGACCCGGCGCGGCCAGTCGAGGGCCAGCGCGATGGGCAGCCGCATGTCCGGTGGCGATGCCTGCGCGAGCGTCGACCCGTCGGTGAACTCCACCATGGAGTGGATTGTCGACTGCGGGTGCACCACCACGTCGATCCGGTCGTATGGGACGTCGAAGAGCAGGTGCGCCTCGATGACCTCCAGGCCCTTGTTGACGAGCGTCGCCGAGTTGATGGTCACGACCGGGCCCATGTCCCAGGTCGGGTGCGCGAGCGCCTGCTCGGGGGTGACGCCGGCCAGGTCCTCCTTCGTACGTCCCCGGAAGGGGCCGCCGGAGGCGG
>JAODNL010000455.1 GCA_025465405.1 Pseudonocardiales bacterium
TCGTCCGTGGTCGCGACGACGCGTCGCGACACTCGCCGCGTCGGCATGCGTTGCCGTCCTTACCGGGTGCAGCTCAGGCCACTCCGCTGCAAAGAACCTTGACACCGGCCCACTGACCATCACCAGCACCTTCAAGGCCAACGGGCTCATCCCCATCAGCTACAGCTGTGCCGGTACGAATACCTCGCCACCTCTGAGCTGGCACGGCATCGCACCGGCGGGCACCAAGAGCTGGGCCATCGTCATGCAGGACCTCGACGTCAAACCAGCCCCGTGGGTCCAATGGATCGTGTCCGGCATCCCACCGAAGCAACGAACCGCCGCAACCGGCCAGGCCCCGGCCGGATCGACCACCGGCCGTGCAACCAACGGCACCACCGGATTCGTCGGCGCCTGCCCACCCCAGGGCAAGGTCCACCACTACCAGTTCACGATCTACGCTCTCAGCTCACAGCAACCCGTCTCGTCCAGCACGAAGGCCGCGGGACTGCTGCACTCGCTCGACACCACCGCGCTGGCCAAGATCAGCCTCACCGGCCGATTCGGCCGCTGACCGGCCCTCCGGAGACGTGGTCTTGATCAACTCGTGGCCGACAGGGCCATTGGTCGAGCACGTCCGGTGCGCGGCACGTCGCTGAAGGTCACGGTTATCGGAAGAAGGTCTCGTAGACCAGGAACACGTTGAGCAGCGAGATGACCGAAGCAATGCAGAACATGGCCGCGGTCGTGATCTGCCTGTTCACCAGCGGTCCCATGATGTCCGCGCGCCGGGTGACCATGGCCAACGGCACCAGCGCGAAGGGGATTCCGAAAGACAGCAGGACCTGGGACACGACCAGGCTGTCGGTCGTAGGCAGGCCGAGCCCGAGCACGACCAGCGCAGGCAGCATCGTGAGCCCGCGCCGAAGGAACAGCGGGATACGGCGCCGGATGAACCCCTGCATGACCACCTGACCCGCGTAGGTGCCCACACTGGAGGACGACAGACCCGACGCGAGCAGCGCCACCGCGAACGCGAGCGCGGCGCCGCCACCGGCCATCCGAGCCAGGCCGGCGTGTGCGGCCTCGATCGAGTCGACGCCGGTGCGGCCGGTGCCGTGGAAAAGCGATGCAGCGACGAACATCATGGTCAGGTTGATCAGGCCGTCAACGCCGAGAGCAACCAGCACGTCCAGCCGCTGGAAGCGGAGTAGCTCATGGCGTTCAGCGTCGTCGCGGCAGGCGACCCGGTGCTTCGTCAGAGCCGAGTGCAGGTAGACGACGTGCGGCATGACGGTCGCACCGACGATCCCGGCGGCGAGCAGGATGCTGTCGGAGCCGGCGAAATGAGGTGCCAGGCCGCCGGCGATGCCGGCCGGATCCGCGCCCACCACGACGAGGTCATAGGCGAAGCCGAGCAGGACGACACCGAGTAAGCCCGCGATCGCGAGCTCGAAACGCCGGTACCCGCGCTGTTCGAGAGCGAGGATCACGAACGCGACGACGGCTGTGATCGCGCCGGCCGGGAACAGCGGCACACCGAAGAGCAGATACAGCCCGACCGCGGCGCCGACGAACTCCGCGAGATCGGTAGCCATCGCGATGAGCTCGGCCTGCACCCACAATCCGCGCGACACCGCCCGTGGGAAATGTTCGCGGCACAGCTCTGGAAGGTCACGTCCGGTGGCGACGCCGACCTTTGCGGACTGGTATTGCACAAGCATCGCCATCACATTCGCGACAACGACTACCCACACAAGTGCATAGCCGAACCGCGCGCCCGCGGAGATGTTCGTGGCAAAGTTGCCGGGGTCTATGTAGGCGACGGCCGCCACGAATGCGGGTCCGAGGAGCACAACCACGCCGCGAACCCGACCGCGGGCGCGCAGTAGTGCCAGCGCGCTGAGCTCATCCGGCACCAGGCGCTCGACCGCGCTATTCGCCTCGGCCGCCGCCGGTTCACCGACCGGTGCCGGGGAACTCATCGACACTCACCCGACCGACGGTCCGAGACCCAGCGACTGCGGTGTGCTCGAGTCCGGCGAGGGTTGGTGCAGGCCCTCGTCGAGCTGTCCGAACTCGGTCATCAGTGCCCGGCTGCCGCCCCAGGGTGTCTGCTGCTCGGCTACCAACGTGTTCGTGGTGAGCAACAGTCCCGCCACCGACGCGCCGTTCTGCAAGGCGGATCGACATACCCGCAGCGGGTCGATGATGCCCATCTCGATCATGTTGCCGTAGCGGCCTTCGAGGGCGTCGAAACCGTCGTCGACGCCCAGCTTCGCGACGCCCGCCACGACCTCCTGGCCGAGGTATCCGGCGTTGGTGGCGATCAGAAAGGTGGGCTCGCTGAGGGCGCGGCGCACGATATCCACCCCGACCGCGTAGTCCTTCTCCACCTGGAGTTCATCAAGCGCCGACGCGGCGTGCATGAGGGCCGCCCCACCCCCGGCGACGATGCCTTCGGCCATCGCTGCTCTGGTCGCCGACAGCGCATCCTCGACCCGGTGCTGCAATTCGGTGAGCTCAGCATTGGTCGGCGCGCCCACCTTGATGACCGCGACCTTGCCGGACAGGGCGCCGATCCGTTCAGTGAGGACGTCAGCATCGATCCCGAACTTCGCGCGCTCGAGTTCGGCCCGCAACTGCGCGATCCGGAACTCGACCTGTTCGGCGGAACCGGCGCCATCGATGATCGCGGTACGGTCCGCGGTGACCCGGACCTGCCTGGCTCGACCGAGCTGCTCGACGGTCATACTCTCCAGGCTGAAACCGGAATGCTTGCTGAGGACGTCGCCGCCGGTGATCGTGGCGATGTCCTCCAGCTTTCGCAGCCGCCGGTCACCGAAGCCAGGCGCCTTCGTAGCGACGCACTGGAACACCCCGTTGACGTGGTTGTGCACCAGCATGCTCAATGCCGAGCCCTCGATATTCTCGGCGATCAGAACCAGCGGTCGTGGAGCCCGCATCACCTTGTCGAGCAGGGGCATCAGCTCTTGGACCTTGGTGATCTTTTCGCTGCACAGCAGGATGTACGGGTCGTCGAGGATCGCTTCCAAACTGGCCGGGTGAGTCACCAAGTACGGCGAAACATAGCCGTTGTCGTACTCGAAGCCCTCGACGAAGTCGACGCTCAGCCCGATATCGGCCGACTCCTCCACGGTGACGGTTCCGGTTTCCCCTACTGCGTAGAGCGCCTTGGCCAGCACGGCACCGACGGTGTCGTCGTCGTTTGCCGATATCGCGGCTACCTGCGCGTAGTCCGCTTCAGTGCTGATCGGATGGGCAACGCTGCGCAGGTGGTCGACCAGCTTGACGACGGCGAGGTCGACCCCACGCTTGACCAGCACCGGGTTGCCGCCCTCGGCGATCGCCTTCATGCCCTCGCGGATGATCGCCTGCGCGATGACAGTGGCTGTCGTCGTGCCGTCGCCGACGATGTCGTTGGTCTTGATCGCGGCTTCCTTGACCAGTTGCGCCCCCATGTTCTCGAACTGGTCGCTCAGGTGGATCTCGCGCGCAATCGTGACGCCATCGTTCGTCACCACGGGTGACCCCGTGATCTTCTCCAGGATGACGTTGCGTCCCTTGGGTCCCAGGGTTGACTTCACGGCGTCGGCGAGCTGATCGACTCCCGACAGCAGCAAGCTCCGCGCATCCTCGCCGAATCGCAATTCCTTGGCCATCTGGTCCTCCTGGGCGTAGGGATCGAGGTGTGCGGGACCACCGGACGAAAGGACTAAGG
This sequence comes from Pseudonocardiales bacterium, assembly GCA_025465405.1. Taxonomy (GTDB): domain Bacteria; phylum Actinomycetota; class Actinomycetes; order Mycobacteriales; family Jatrophihabitantaceae; genus RYN-117. Next base: position 3,722 of record JAODNL010000455.1, read on the forward strand.
GATGAGAATCGCTCGCCCGCGCACCAGGCCGGCGTCGAGATCGTGCAGCGCATCCCCAGCGGCGTCCAACGGGTACGTCTTGGTGTGCAGGGTGACCTTCCCGGCCTGCGCCAGCACCATGAGCTCGGCGAGCTCGTTATAGGTGCCGACGATGTTGCCGATGATGTTGCGTTCGGTAGAAATCACGTCGAGGGTCGGGATGTGCAGCGTGCCGCCGTACCCGATCACGAAGTACGAGCCGCCCGGGCGGGTCATAGCGAACCCGTCGTTCTCGGCGCCCTGCTCGGCGACGAAGTCGAGCACGACGTCGGCGCCGCCACCG
>JAODNL010000669.1 GCA_025465405.1 Pseudonocardiales bacterium
TGCAAGACTCCAAAGATGACCATCGACGGGGTACTTGACGCCGTTCCGGGCCCGTGACGCGGATCGGCGGTTAGAAGCGGCGCCGCGGCCGCTAGGCACGGACAACCCGATCAGCCGAGTAGCCAGATCACCCCATCGCGCAGCTCGACAGGAAAGGTCTTCAGCGCGATCGCGCCCGCGGTCGCCTTCACTACACCAGCCAGCGGTTTGTACGCGCCCTGGGGACCACGCACCATCTTGCCGGTCTCAACGTCGTAGCGTGCCCCGTGCCACGGACACTGAAGGCAACCCTCGGTAGTCACGTTCCCCTCGCCGAGCGAGGCAAAGAGGTGGCGGCAGCGATTGGACACAGCGAACGGCTTGCCTGCACTGATGCCGACGGCGATGGCGCCGTGAGGCGTCTCCTCAACGACGGTGACCTGTGAGGCGCCGAGGTCATCCACCGCTACGAGACGGACAGCCGACTGCTTAGAGGTGCTCATGCCCGGATGATCCCACAGACGGACACCTCCGCGAGGATTCACGAGGCGATGGATCGAATCGGGAGCGAACACGCCCAACAGCGAGTCAAGGTCACGACGACTCAGGGCTTCACAAGCGTGGCGCGTACGCTCGACCAGGTCGGGGGTCGTGGGCTCCTCAGGCATCGCCTACCCCGCCAGCCCCACGGCGTTGAGGGCCTTGTCCTTGTCCCCAAAGTCCTCCCAGCGAACGATCTTGCCGTCACGAAACTCGTAGACGCCGCCCGTCGCTATGTCCGTCTCGATGCCGCTGCCCCTCGCCCGGACGTGGATCACGCCCCAGGCCAAGACCCGCTCACCAAGATCGAGAAATTCGCAATGCAGCTCGAACTTCTCGAAGACCTCCCTGGTGTCAGCTATGAATCCTTCGATGCCCGCGATCCCGTGATATGCACCCTCGGTCGCAGATCGACGCGGCAGGAACGCCACCTCGGGGTGGTAGTACAAACCGACATTCACCTCGCTGAGCCCGACGCGATTCATCTCGTCGATCCCACGACGCAACAGTTCCACGTTCGCCCGCGACATCGCCTACTCCGCCAGCCCCACGGCTTCGAGGGCCTCGGCATGGTTCGAGTACTCGACGAGGCGGACCGTCTTGCCGTTCCGCACCGTGCACACATGCGCCAACTCCATGTCGATTGGCACGCCGCTGGCTGCGCCATGTCCAATGAACCGCACCCACACCAACACCTTGTCTCCGGTGCTTCTGGTTTCGAGCGGCTCGACTCTAAGGTCGGGATATGCCTCAACCCACCGAGCGACCTGCTGGCGAATCGCCTCGATCCCGCGATGAGTATCCGAGTCCGGGTCGTCGCTGGAGGTGACGTATTCGGCGTCCTTGTCCCAGTTATCGAGAGATGGCTCCTGGTCGCCCGCGTTGAACCGAGCGTAGGCCGCAAGCACGTTCTTCACGTTCTCCTGCGACATCGCCTACTCCGGTTCCTCGGATTTGAGGGCCTGCTCCCGGCTGTTGTAGTAGTCGATGCGAACGATCCTTCCGTCGTGCATCTGGGAAGCCATCGCGTCTTGCCGCTCGATGGCCACGTTACTTCCCCGACCCATGGCCTTCACGAGAAGGACGACCCGCACCCGATCGCCGAGATCAATGAACTCCTGGAGCTCCCAGCTATACACGGGCAGGCCCGCTTGCCAGTCCTCAAGCCAACGGCAAAAGCCTGCATGTCCCCGATATTCGCCAGCGTCCAGGATGTCGTGATCCTGGACCTCGGTCACCTCATGAAGCGTGTCCCACGCCGGTTGTCCGGTCTCGACGAATCGCTCAAACGAGTACCGCACGATCTCGACGTTCTCCTGCGACATCGGCTATCCCCTCGACTCGGCAAGCCGTTCGGCGGCAGCGCGGGCCTCGTCGATGTCTCCGTAGGAGGTAAATCGCTCGATCAAGCCTCGCACCCAGACCAAGGCCCATCCCTCGCGCTGTCGAAGGTGACCGGCGCTGCTAACCGGACGACCGTTCTGAATGACCACGGCAAACACAACTCCTTTGCCAAGGTCGCGGACTTCCTCAAGCCCGAACTCCAACTCCTCGTACGTTCCAAACCATTCCTCAAGGAAGCTGCGAATGGCCGCCCGCCCCTCGAAGTGGTCCCCCACCACCCTCCCGTCCAAGATGGCATCCGGAGCGAAGCTGCTCGTCACTGCGTCGAGATCACGGCGATTCCCAGCCTCAAACCACCTGCGGACAAGCTCCACCAGGTCGGGGGTCGTGGACTCCTCAGACATCGCCCGGCCAGTATCTCGCAGAGTGTGTTGCGCCTCCTGTCATTTGACCCGCATGCGAACATGCGTTCGTATGGGACCTCGACCTTGGAAACCGGCACAGGAGCTCGAGCAGCCGCAAGCTCCTCGCCCAGATCACACGAGCGCTGACCCCCTGCTCCCGCAGCAAGACGTCGCACCTGCGTCAGGACGGAGCGCCGGTCGGTAGGGCCGACACATCAACTCCCTAGTCTGAGCCCACCCCCTTGGACCGCTTGCCCCCGTTTCTCGGCAAGCCGCTCGGCGGCTGCGCGAGCCTCGTCGATTTCGATGTACGTGGTGACCCGCTCGATGAGTCCGTCCGTCCAGGTGCTCACGCCCGCGTAGCGGAACTCAACGAACGCGCTGCTGCCAGCTAGCCGACCACGCAGGAAATACAAGCCGAAGGTCACGCCATTGCCTAGATCGCGAACCTCCTCCGCTGTTTGCTCGAAGTCCTCGTACGCTGCGGTCCAGTCTTCAAAGAAACCCCGGATCGCCTCGCGTCCCTCAAACAAGCCCGTACCCACCGGCGAGTTGTCCACGACCGCGCCGCGCGAATACATGACCAGGGCTCCGTCATAGTCACGACGGTTACCGGCCTCCACGAGCCGTCGAATTGCCTCCTCCAAATTGGGCGGGGGCTCGCACATCGTGTGCGAAGTATCCCCGAGGAAGGCTGCTGCCCTCACCCCGGGAGCAGTCTGCTCCCGAACTGCTCCCGAAAGCCGCCAGACAGGGCTATTCAGAGAGCTTTCCGGCTGCGCGCCGTTGCACCCCGGATCAGCTCAATCATCAGCGAGCTGGCCCCGAGCTAGCTCGAGGAGTCGACGGCCTTCGCCCGGGATTGCCAA
>JAODNL010000462.1 GCA_025465405.1 Pseudonocardiales bacterium
GTCGATGCGACATTGGATCGCCCTGTCTTCAAGCAAATCGCCGACATGCTCCGAGCAGATATCGAGTCCGGACGGCTCCGGCCTGGCGGTTGGCTGCCGAGCGAAGCGCACATGTGCGAGGAGTTCAATGCGGGCCGGAACTCGGTCCGCAGCGCGCTGCGTGTCCTCACCGGCGAAGGGTTGCTCACCTCACAAGCCGGCAAGGGCCATCGGGTCCGCAGTGCCGCGGCGCGGTCAACAGTGAAAGTCGGGCCGGGCGCACGGATCACCACACGGATGCCGAGCGAAGCCGAACGCCGCCGACTCGGCCTCGCCGAGGGCACACCGGTCCTGGAGGTCGAGTTGCACGGCGACGTTCGGATCCTGCCCGGCGACCGGTACACGCTCGAGACGGTCGAGGACGAGGACGCGCCGCCCGACGCCTGAAGGTATACATCGGATCACTGCGTGACCGATTTTGGTCATGGATGTGCTGGTCGCTGTCAGATTGTCACATTTAGTCCGGTTTATGCCCCAATAGTTAGCCGTCCCCCAACCCGGCAAGATCTACGCATCTGCAACATCGCATCGCTGCTCTGTGCAAACCACCGCGAAGGTCATAGCGTCGTAACGTTACCTGGGAGCACGAACATCACAGCGGGGGCCGCTGAGACACAGTGGACTGGAGGCTGCCATGGTGGGGGATCCCAGAGACGATGCGATCATCAACGCGTTCGACCGGCGCATTGACGCGCTGATCAGCGAGTTCGGGCAACGGCACGACGTGGCCCGGCGGGACAACGCCGAGATCAAGCAGCGCATCACCGAACTCGCAGAGAGCGTCACTAGGCTCGGGCGCCGCATGGACGACATCGAGCGCAAAGCGGGATACAAGGTTCTGTACGACCAGGCCAAACGGGCCGCCGAAAGCCACACCCAGGAGCGCTTCACGTCCGGGCTGTGGGCGTCCCGGCCGCTCGCGATCGACGAGGCGTGCGCGGCCGAGCCCGGCAAGCCGCAGATGGTCCTCATTCCCGAACTCGGACTGGAGATCGAACCCGAACCCGACAGTGACCCAGAGGTCGTCTGGCTCGAGGCGCAGCGTGCCATCAGTGCGGCAGTAGCCGGCGGCGGAAAGAAGCGACGGCGGTGAAAGACGAAATCCACGATGCTCCCGGCAGCATCAGGCGCATGTCCATCAAAGTCGGCGACATCGTGCACATCTGGGTCGGTGACCAGCTTGATGAGATGGCGCGGGAACGGTACGTCCAAGAGAAACGTCGCCTGAACAGGGTCAAACGCCGCCGCGGCCTGATCCCGCTGCCCATGTTCGGTGAGCACACCGCAGGGCATGGCATGTCCGGCACCACAGCCACGGTCGTCGGGACTGGCGCGATCGCTGCCGGAATCGCCGCCGCAGCGATCGCGCCGAGTATCCTCAGCGACGATCCCCATCCGGCGACTCGCCGCCCATCCGTCGCTGCGCCCGCCCCGACCGTCCCGGGTCCACCTGTACCAAGTCACCCGCCTGCGTCGTCGCCGCCCGGCCGTCCGCAGACACCCGGATCGGCTGTTTCGGCGAACCCGCCTGTGCTGCCGAATCCTCCGGTGAGCGCCGCGCCGGTATCCGCGCCGGCCCACGTCCCAGGCATCCCCCGGCTGCATGCGCCGCCCCCGAAGCTGCCCGCACCTCCCCCTGTGCACGTCCCGCCGCCGCCCGTAGTACGCCAGCCGAGGCCGCTGCTCACGGTGTCGCTGTCCCCGGCAGGTGTTGGTGCACGGGTGTGGGCGAGGCCCATGCTGTCGGTATCCGCCCATGTGGGGTCGCTGCAGCTCCGTCTCGGACACCCGCAGCCGTGACCGCTGCGGCAGCCTTAGTCTCAGAACATGGCGACACCCGACCGCAAGCGTCCGTTTGTTGAGCGACGCGGCGACACGTTGCGCGTTCGCTGGTCCGGCCCGGATGGCAAACTCCGGTCAGCGAGCCGCAACGACAAGGGGGAGCCGTTCGCCGACAAGGCTGCGGCTGAACTGTACGGCTACGAGCAGATCGGCAAGATCGAGCGCGGCGAATGGGCCGATCCTGCAGACGTTGACCTGACGGTCGGCGAGTGGATCCCAGACTGGTGGTCCCGCAACGACATGGACGACCTGTCGTGGTCCACAAGGTCCACGTACCGGTGGGCGATCGAGGGTCTCATCTGGCCGCAGTGGGGGAACCGGAAGATGGCGTCGCTCACGCACTGCGAAGGCGAACTCGCCACGTGGCGACGTGAGCTCCGCGGCGACTATGCCGAGAAGTCCGTGAACCTCGTCTACGCGCTGTTCTCAACGATGCTCGCCGATGCGCACATCGCTGACCTCCTGAAGCGCGACCCCACCCTCCAGGCGCGCACCCAACGGCGCAGGGGCCGCCGAGTGCGCACCCGGGGTGCCGGGAGCACTGGTGAGAAACCATGGACGACCCCCATGCAGGCACTCCTCATTGCCGAGCGCGTCGCGGCGCTGACGGGGCGAGCCGACGACTTCGTCCTCGTCATCACGAAGGCATACACGGGGATGCGCTGGTCCGAGCTGGTCGGGCTGGAGCAGCGCTACGTCCGCGACACCGTGCTGCGTGTCGAGTGGCAGCTGCAACGCCAGGACCGCCAATGGGTTCGGATCCCGCCTAAGGACGAGTCCCGGCGGGACGTGGACCTGCCGCCGTTCCTGTCCGCGCTCCTCACAGGCCAGATGGCGTCGCATGACGGACGCTGCACGTGCGCTGGCCACAAGGACCGGCGGTACGTATGGATCGCCAAGGACGGCAGCCACACGTATCGGACCGTGTTCGACGCGAGCGGCTTCAAGCCGGCGACAGAGGGCTGGCGTCCACCGAACCATGCACTTCCGCGGCGGCCTGTCGGCGTCCGCTTCGACGTGTGGCCCGGGGAGCCACTCACCGAAGCCACGATCGGCCGTGCGGATGCCTGCTGGGCGCCGATCGTGCCGGGTGCCACACCGCACAGTCTCCGGCACGGGCACAAAACCTGGATGATCGACGCCCGCGTGGAGGAGGTGCTGCAGCATGAGCGGCTCGGGCATG
>JAODNL010000465.1 GCA_025465405.1 Pseudonocardiales bacterium
GCTGGGCGCGAAGCCACGCGAGCTCCGCCCGGTAGGCGGCCACCTCGTCGCCGATCAGCTCCGAAGCTTCGGGCGGCACGTCCATCGCCTCGGCCGGCGCGCTCTCGGACATTGGAGAGGGCATCTCCGCCGGCGGCGCCTCAGTCGACTGCTCGCCGGGCTGCCGGATCCGTCGAACGATCCGCCGCCGGTGCCGCCGGGACGGTGCCGTGGACTCGGACGACGCCACCCCGGACGCGTCGGCGGGTTCGACGGCCGGCGGCTGTTCGGCTTCGGCCAGGCGCTCCGCCTCGGCCACCCGCTCCGCCTCGGCCACCCGCTTCAGCTCGGCCTTGCGTTCTGCCTCACCCTGGCGCGCTTCGAGGCGCTCGGCCTTCGCTAGCCGTCGGCGGTCCCGCCAGCTCTCGGGCTCCGCCTCCTCGTCGACTTCGAGATCGCCCGGCAGTAGCCGCGGCTCCGGCCGGGATCGACGCGACTCGGGGGTATCGGGCTGGGCCGCCGCTGTGGACAGTACCTGCGGCGTCGCGGGCTCAGCGTCCGGTTCGGCCCGACGAGCGGCCCAGGGGCGAGCCGGCATCAACGTTGCGGCAGCGCCCATGCCCTGTACTGGGCCGCGCTGCCCAGGCTCGCCGGGCCGATCCGGCGCCGAGGCCGGATCGGCGTGCGGGTCCTGCGGACCGCGCGACGCTTCCGGCTCGGGCGGAGCCTGCGGATCGCCAGGGGTCGGATGCTGCAGCAGCCACGGCCGGATCGGCTCCAGGATCCGGGGGCCGGCCGGCTCAGATGGATCAGATGGGTGCTCAGCGGGCTCGGCAGGCGGGCCGACCGGCACGTCGGGTTCCGACTCGAGCGATGACTTCTCGCGGGCCAGCCACGGCCGGATCGGCTCGAGCGAGCGCGGCGCCGCGGGAGGCTGGTCCGAACCGGGCGGCTCATTCGGCTCATCCGGCTCATCCGCGCCCTGCGGATCGGGCGGCGCGGGATCGGAGTGGGCGGCCGCGTTTTGCGCCTCGATGCGCGCTCGCAGCTCGTTCTCCTCGCCCACCGGGGTACGGTAGCTCGCGCCGCAAATGCGGCGCCGTAGCATCGCCGTAGTGACGAGCAGACCGCCCGTAGGACGTCCGGTACGCATGGTGCCGGTCGGTCGATTCTTCGGGGTTCCGGTCTACTTCGCCCCCTCGTGGCTGATCATCGCCGCCCTGCTGACGATCTACTACGGCCCGATCGTTCGCGACGCCGTACCGGGTGTGAGCGACAGCACCGCCTATCTGGTGGCCTTCGCGTACGCGGTGCTGTTCGCGCTCTGCGTTGTGGCACACGAACTCGGGCACACCGCGGTGAGCCTGGCGCTGGGGACCCCGGTGCGCCGGGTCGTGATCTTCCTGCTGGGCGGCGTGTCCGAGATCGAGCGGGATCCGCAACGACCGCGCGACGAGTTCCTGGTAGCCGCCGCGGGCCCGCTGGTGTCGATCGTGCTCACCGGGTTGGCCGCGCTCGGCTATCAGTTCATCGATCACGCCACGATCCTCGGCGTGCTGCTCGCCCTGCTGCTGTGGAGCAACCTGGTCGTCGCAGTGTTCAACCTGCTGCCCGGACTGCCGCTCGACGGCGGTCGGCTGCTGCGGGCCGCTGTGTGGACGATCGCGCGGTCCCGGCTGACCGGCACCCGCGCGGCGGCCTGGACCGGTCGGGCCGTGGCTGTCGCCGTCGCGGTCTCCGGGCTCGTCGCCGATCGCACGTCGTGGGGGTACACCGCGGGTCTGCTGAGCATCGCCCTGGCCGCATACCTGTGGTTCGGCGCGGGGCAGTCTCTGCGTGCCGGCGAGCTGCTCGAGCGACTGCCGGCCCTGAACCTGCTCGAACTGCTCCGGCCGGGGCTGTTCGTGCCCCCGGACCTCTCCGTCGCGGAGGCGCTGCGCCGGGCGTGGTCGGGCAATGCCCGCGGGTTGGTGCTCGTCGACTCCGCCGCGCGCCCGCAGGCGATCGTGGACGAGGTGATGATCGGGTCCGTCCCGCCGGAGCGGCGCCCGTGGACGTCACTGGTCGAGGTTGCCCGGCCCCTCGAGCCAGGGCTGGTGCTGACGCTCGGGCTGTCCGGCGAGGATCTGCTCGCCGCCGTGCGTGCGACGCCGGCGCACGAGTACCTGGTCGTGAACGAGGACGGCTCGCCCGCCGGCATCCTGGCGGTCACCGACCTCGCGGCGACGCTGAGCGGCAGCACGTGAGCGCACCGGGATCTGGGCCGTTCCGCGAGGGGGAGCGCGTCCAGCTGACCGACCCCAAGGGCCGGCTGCACACCGTCCTGCTCACGGCCGGCAAGCAATTCCACACCCACCGTGGCGCCATCGAGCACGACGAGCTGATCGGCGCGCCGGAGGGCAGCGTCGTCGCATCCACGGCCGGCACCCAGTACCTGGCGCTGCGACCCCTGCTGGTGGACTTCGTGCTGTCGATGCCCCGGGGCGCCGCCGTGATCTACCCGAAGGACGCGGCGCAGATCATCGCGATGGGTGACATCCACCCGGGCGCGACGGTGCTGGAGGCGGGCGCCGGGTCAGGTGCGCTCACCTGCTCGTTGCTGCGCGCCGTCGGGCCGACCGGACGCGTCATCTCCTACGACGTGCGCGAGGATCACGCCGACGTCGCGGTACGCAACGTGGAGACCTTCTTCGGCGAACGGCCGGCGAACTGGACCCTGCATCTCGGCGACGTGGCTGATCATCCGGCTGACGAGCAGGTCGACCGGGCGATCCTCGACATGCTCAGTCCGTGGGAGGCGCTGCCGGCGGTCGCGTCGGCCCTGCATCCCGGGGGAGTGCTGATCGGCTACGTCGCGACGACGACCCAGCTGTCCCGGCTGGTCGAGGCGGTTCGGTTGCACGACGGATTCACCGAGCCCGCAGCGTGGGAGTCGTTCGTGCGCGGCTGGCACGTCGTGGGGCTGGCCGTCCGGCCCGAGCACCGCATGATCGGTCACACTGCGTTTCTGGTCACAGCGCGCCGCCTGGCGCCCGGGGTGACGGCGCCCGTGCGGCAGCGCCGTTCGGCGAAGGGCTAGGACGCCGCGGACTCCGGGCCGGCGATCTCGACATCGTCGGTGGCCTGCACGACATGGATGCAGTCGCCAGGGCATTCCTTCGCCGAGCTGATCACGTCCAGCCGCAGATTGTCCGGTACATCGGCCCGGGCCTGGGGGGCAGCGAGCAGATCGCCAGAACCGTCCTTGACGTAGGCCAGGCCGTCGACGTCGAATTCGAAGACCTCCGGGGCGTACTGAACGCACAATCCATCGCCGGTGCAGAGGTCCTGATCGATCCAGACGCGCAGTGCATCAGCCACGTGCGTTGCCAGCCCCTCAGCTTCGACGGCAGTTTGCCGATTCCCAGATAGAGGGTAGTTCCCTCGTTGAAGTGGCTCGCGTGTGTAGGGTGAGTTTTCGCGAACTCTCTCCACGAGATCTGGAGGTGGCCGCATGGCTCACGAGCCGCGCGATCCGCAGAATGCACCGCGGTCGCACGACAGCGCGAACGACCCGGACATCCGTCGTCGCACGTCCTTCCTCGAGCAGGAAATCGAGCTGCTCCGGGCGAAGGTCGCTGAGTCGCCGCGCCACATGCGCCTGCTCGAGGACCGCGTTGCTGAGGCACAGGCCCGCGTCGCCACGCTGAACGACCGCAACGAGCGGTTGTCCGAGACGCTGCGTGAGGCCCGCGACCAGATGGTGGCGCTCAAGGAAGAGATCGACCGGCTCGCCCAGCCACCGAGCGGCTACGGCGTCTTCCTCGAGGCCTTCGAAGACGGCACCGTCGACATCTTCACGTCCGGCCGCAAGCTGCGCGTCGCCGTGTCGCCCGAAGTGTCAGTTACCGAACTGCAACACGGCCAGGAAGTCATGCTGAACGAGGCGATGAACGTCGTCGCAGCGCGCGGACACGAGCGCGCCGGCGAGGTCGTCATGCTGAAGGAGATCCTGGAGGGCGGTGATCGCGCGCTGGTCATCGGCCACACCGACGAGGAGCGCGTCGTTTACCTCGCGGACATCCTGCGCGAGAGACCGCTGCGCGTCGGCGACTCGTTGTTGCTGGAGACACGCTCCGCCTATGCGTACGAGCGCATCCCCAAGAGCGAGGTCGAGGAGCTGATCCTCGAAGAGGTCCCCGACATCGACTACACCGACATCGGTGGGCTCAGCCGGCAGATCGAGGCGATCCGCGACGCGGTCGAGCTGCCCTTCCTGCACGCCGACCTGTTCCGCGAGCACCAGTTGCGGCCGCCGAAGGGGATCCTGCTCTACGGACCGCCCGGCTGCGGCAAGACGCTGATCGCGAAGGCGGTCGCGAACTCGCTGGCCAAGCAGGTCGAGCGCGTGCGTGGCGCCGGCAGCGGGCACGCCAAGTCCTACTTCCTGAACATCAAGGGCCCGGAGCTGCTGAACAAGTACGTCGGTGAGACCGAACGCCATATCCGCCTGGTCTTCCAGCGGGCACGGGAGAAGGCGAGCGAGGGCCCGCCTGTCATCGTCTTCTTCGACGAGATGGACTCGATCTTCCGCACCCGCGGCTCGGGCGTGTCGTCCGACGTCGAGAACACCATCGTCCCGCAGCTGCTGAGCGAGATCGACGGTGTCGAAGGTCTCGAGAACGTCATCGTCATCGGCGCCTCCAACCGCGAGGACATGATCGACCCGGCGATCCTGCGACCCGGCCGGCTCGA
>JAODNL010000489.1 GCA_025465405.1 Pseudonocardiales bacterium
CCCAGAGCCCGGCTGACTGAGCGGCCCCGCGAAATCGCCTGGAGAACGTGGCGACGTCGCGGCGACCCGGCAGATGCTCAGCTCTACCAATGCCCGGCTCGCGGCGGCCCGTCGGCTCACCCGCCGGAAGGACCGCCGCGACGCCGGGCGTTTCCTTGCCGAGGGGCGGCAGGCTGTGCGGGAGGCCCTGCGGTCGGGCTCCGTGCTGGAGCTGTTCGCCACGGCGGACGCGATCGCGCGTAACGCCGATCTGCTGGCCGGCGTCGCTGTCGAGGAGATCAGCGCGAAGGACGCCGCGACGTTGTCCGAGACCGTGACGCCACAGGGGCTCGTCGCCGTGTGCGGCCGGGTCGACGTGCCGCTGGCCGACGCGTTCGCAACCCGTCCGCGGCTGGTCGCCGTCCTCGTCGAGGCCAACGACCCGGGCAATGCCGGGACGATCCTGCGCACCGCCGACGCGGCGGGTGCGGATGCGGTCGTATTCGCCGGCGGCGTCGACGTTTACAACGGCAAGGCGGTACGAGCCAGCGCCGGAAGCCTGTTCCATCCGCGCGTCGTCCTCGACGCGCACATTACGGATGTCCTCGCCGCCGCGGGCGAGGCCGGGCTGACCACGCTCGCGGCGTCCGGCAGCGGCACCGACGATCTCGACCGGCTCGCCGACGACGGCACGCTGGCCCAGCCCACCGCGTGGCTGTTCGGCAACGAGGCCCGCGGCCTGCCGGGCGATGTCGTGGACGCTGCCGACCGCACGGTCCGGGTGCCGATCCACGGACACGCTGAGAGCCTCAACCTGGCCGCCGCCGCGGCCGTCTGCCTTTATGCCAGCGCCCGGGCGCAGCGCTCCTGGGCGTAGTGCTGTCGAAGCACCGCCCCGGGCCCTCATAAACTCGGGTGGCAACCCCGCTGACTAGAGAGAGCCAGGCATGCCCAACCAGAGCTTCGACCCGGTCGAGCCGAATTCGCTGCAGCCCGAGGTGATCGCGGCTGCGGTCGCGGAGGCCCGAGCGGCCTTCGACGCGGCGCGGACCCTCGACGCGCTCAAGGTGGCCCGGCTGGCGCACGCGGGCGACCGCTCGCCGTTGGCTCTGGCCAACCGCGAGATCGGCGCGCTGCCACCGGCCGCGAAGGCGGCGGCCGGCCAGCGCCTGGGTTCTGCACGGGCCGAAATCAGCAAGGCGTTGACCGCCCGCCAGGCCGAACTCGAGGCCGAGCGCGACGCCCGCGTCCTGGTCGAGGAGGCCGTCGACGTAACGCTGCCTACCGACCGTCGCCTGACCGGTGCGCGACACCCGCTGACGACGGTGCAGGAGCGCATCGCTGACGTCTTCACCGCCATGGGCTACGAGGTCGCCGAAGGGCCCGAGGTCGAGGCCGAGTGGTACAACTTCGATGCCCTCAACATCGGCGTCGACCACCCGTCCCGGTCGCTCTCGGACACGTTCTTCGTCGAGAGTGAGGACTCCGGGCTGGACCTGCGCACCCAGACGTCGCCGGTTCAGGCCCGGGTGATGCTGGCCCGCACGCCGCCGATCTACGTCATCTGCCCGGGCAAGACCTTCCGCACCGATGAGCTGGACGCCACTCACACGCCGGTGTTCCACCAGGTCGAGGGGCTCGCCGTCGACGAGGGCATCACGATGGCCCACCTACGGGGCACCCTGGACCACCTCGCCGAGGAGATGTTCGGCGAGGGCATCATCACCCGGCTGCGCCCGTCGTACTTCCCGTTCACCGAGCCCAGCGCCGAGGTGGACCTGGTCTGCTTCGTGTGCCGCGGCGAATCCGTGGGTAACCCGGAGCGGCCGTGCCGTACGTGCAACAGCGAGGGATGGATCGAATGGGGCGGCTGCGGCATGGTGAACCCGCGCGTCCTGGTCACCTGCGGCATCGACCCGGAGCGTTACAGCGGTTTCGCGTTCGGCATGGGCATCGAGCGCACCGTCATGTTCCGTGACAGCGCTGAGGACATGCGGGACATGGTCGAAGGCGACGTCCGCTTCACCGCGGCGTTCGGAGTGGAGTCCTGATGCGCGCTCCCGTCTCGTGGCTCGCCGAGTTCGTCGACCTGCCGCCTGAGCTGTCCGCGCGTGAGCTCGGCGACGCCCTCGTGCGCGTCGGGCTGGAGATCGAGAAGGTCGAGTCGGGCTCGGACGACGTGTCCGGACCGATCGTCGTGGGCCGGGTGGTGGCCTTCGACGACGAACCCCAGAAGAACGGCAAGACGATCCGCTGGTGCCAGGTCGACGTGGGGCAGCCGTCGCCGCGCGGCATCGTGTGCGGCGCGCACAACTTCGCGGTCGGCGATCTGGTGGTCGTGGCACTGCCTGGCGCCGTGCTGCCGGGTGGTTTCGCGATCGGCGCGCGCACGACGTACGGCCACGTGTCCGACGGAATGATCTGTTCCACGCGCGAGCTCGGCATCGGCGAGGACCATTCGGGGATCCTCGTGCTGCCGCCGGACTCGGCAGGGCCGGGTGCCGACGCGCTCGACGTGCTCGGACTCCGCGAGGCCGTGCTCGACATGGCGGTGACCCCTGATCGCGGCTACTGCCTGTCGATGCGTGGTCTTGCGCGCGAGGCGTCGGCCGCGCTCGGCCTGCCATTCCACGATCTGCAACCCGAGCTGCCGCCCGTCGACGGCCGCGCCTACGCGGTCTCCGTGGACGACCCGCAGGGGTGCGACCTGTTCTCGGCGCGCGCGGTCACCGGGCTCGATCCGGCGGCTGGGACACCGGCCTGGATGGCCGCCCGGCTCCGCCTGTCCGGCATGCGGCCGATCTCGCTCGCCGTCGACGTCGCGAACTACGTCATGCTCGAGACCGGCCAGCCGCTGCACACGTTCGACCGCGCGAAGCTGTCCGGCCCGATCGGCGTACGCCGGGCCCAGCCCGGCGAGAAGCTCACCACGCTCGACGACGTCGTTCGGGTGCTCGATCCGGACGACCTGGTCGTCACGGATGACTCGGGGCCGATAGCGCTGGCCGGGGTCATGGGCGGCGCGTCGACGGACGTCGATGCGACAACCACCGACATCGTGCTCGAGGCCGCGCACTGGCATCCGGCCTCGATTGCCCGCGCGGTGCGCCGGCACAAGCTGCCCAGTGAGGCCGCGAAGCGGTTCGAGCGCGGGGTGGATCCGGCCATCGCCGGGGTCGCGCTGCAGCGGTGCGTCGACCTGATGGTCCAGCACGGCGGGGCCGCCGCGGTCGACGGTTACACGGTCGTCGGCGCCGCGCCCGAGCGCCCCTTGATCGCTCTGCACGCCGACCGGCCGGGCGCCATCGCCGGATTGCCGATCGGCCGCGACGCCGTCGTCCGCCGGTTGGTCGAGGTCGGCTGCCAGGTCGACGGCGCCGAAGTGCTCCAGGTTCGGCCGCCGACCTGGCGACCTGATCTGACCGATCCCGCCGACCTGGTCGAGGAAGTCGTGCGCCTCGAGGGGTACGAGCTGATCCCCTCGACGCTGCCGACGCCGCCGCCCGGTCGCGGCCTGACCGAGTCCCAGCGGCTGCGGCGGACCATCTCGCGCGCGCTCGCGTCCGCCGGCTTCACCGAGGTGCTGAGTTACCCGTTCGTCTCGCCGAGCGTCCATGACGCATTCGGGCTGGCACCTGACGACCCGCGCCGGCGGGCGTGTCGGCTCGCCAACCCGCTGTCGGACGCAGAGCCGGAGCTGCGGACGTCACTGCTGCCCGGCCTGCTCGCGACGCTGCACCGCAACGTCGGCCGCGGCAACCGCGACCTCGCGCTGTTCGAGACCGGCCTGATCTTCCTGCCGAAACCGGATGCGCCGCCGATGCCGCGACCGAGCGTGGATCAGCGGCCCAGCGACGAGGAGATCGCGGCGCTGGACGCCGGACTGCCGGACCAGCCGCGGCACGTAGCGGTCGTTCTGTGCGGCGATGTCGAGCTTCCGGGCTGGTGGGGGCCGGGACGCCGGGCCGACTGGTCCGACGCCGTTGCCGCAGCTCGCACGGTAGCCGAGGCGGCACGCGCCGAACTCGATGTGGAGGCCGCTGATACCGAGCCGTGGCATCCCGGCCGGTGTGCCGCCCTGATTCTCGACGGGCAGGTGATCGGCCACGCCGGTGAACTGCACCCGCGAGTGATCGCGGCTCTCGGACTGCCGGAGCGGACTGCCGCCATGGAACTCAACCTGGACGCGATCGCGCCCCCGCCGCCCGCGCTCGCGCCGGCGCTGTCGACGTATCCGCCGGTATTGCTCGACGTCGCGCTCGTCGTTGCCGCCGACACCGCCTCGGCGCATGTCCTGGCCGCGCTACGTGAAGGTGCGGGCGAGTTGCTGGAGTCGGTGCGGCTCTTCGACCTCTACACCGACGAGCAGCGGCTGGGTCCCGGCCTGAAGTCCCTGGCGTTCGCGTTGCGCTTCCGTGCCCCGGACCGCACGCTCACTGTCGAGGAGGCGTCGGCCGCCCGCGACTCCGCGGTCGCGCTCGCCGCCGCGCGGGTGGGCGCGCGCCTGCGCACCTGACTCGGCCTGAGTGCGCCTCCCTCATGCGATCGTGTCGTCCGAGCCGCGCTATCGCATGATGATCGCTGGCACAGGGGTGCGGATGCCCTCAAGCCTGTGCATGAACTTGCGCAGTAGTGCATAATCGTGCAGATGGGATACCGGGTATCGATCGCGGGTGCCAGCGGCTACGCGGGCGGGGAGCTGCTGCGCCTCGTCTCGGCCCATCCTGAGCTGGAGCTCGTCGCGGTCACCGCGCACGACAACGCCGGGCAACTGGTCGGCGAGGTGCATCCTCAACTGCGCTCGGTCGCGCACCTGAGGTTCTCCGACACCGCGCCGGACCGCGTCGCCGATGCCGACCTGGTCTTTCTCGCGCTGCCGCACGGCGCGTCGGGGCCCTTTGCGCAGCAGCTACCACCTGACTGCAGGGTCGTCGACCTCGGTGCCGACCACCGGCTCACCGACGCCGCCGTGTACCAGCGCTACTACGGCAGCACGCACCACGGGGCATGGACGTACGGGCTGCCGGAGTTGCCCGGTCAGCGCGCCGAGATCGCCGCGTCGAGCCGAGTGGCCAACACCGGGTGCTACGCCGTCGCAACAATTCTCGCCCTGGCTCCGCTCGTCGCCGCGGGCCTTGCCGACCCGGCCGACGTCGTGGTCGTCGCCGCGAGCGGGACCTCGGGCGCCGGTCGCAGTGCGAAGATCAACCTGCTCGCCAGCGAGGTCATGGGTGATCTGTCCCCGTACAAGATCGGAGCGCACCAGCACGTGCCCGAGATCCTGCAGGCCACCGGAGCGACGTCCCTGTCGATGACGCCGGTGCTGGCGCCGATGCCCCGCGGCATCCTGGCCACCGTGACGGCCCGGCCGAATCGGCACGTCACGGCCGAGGACGTGCACGGCGTTCTCGCCGCGGCCTATGACGGCGAGCCGTTCGTGCACGTGTTGCCGGAGGGACAGGTCCCGCACACGGCCGCCACCGCCGGTTCCAATTCGGCCCACCTGCAGGCCGCGATCGACATCAGTTCCGGGCGGATCATCGTCGTCTCGGCGATCGACAACCTCGGCAAGGGTGCGGCCGCGCAGGCGCTCCAGGACGCGAATCTGATGCTGGGTCTACCGGAGACCGCGGGCCTCACTGCAGACGGGGTCGCACCATGAGTGTCACTGCTGCACGGGGATTTCGCGCGACAGGGGTCGCGGCCGGCATCAAGACCAGTGGCGGGCTGGATCTGGCCGTCGTCGTCAACGACGGGCCCAGCGACGCGGCGGCGGCCGTGTTCACCGGAAACCGGGTCAAGGCGGCCCCCGTGCTGTGGTCCCAGCAGGTTGTCGCGGACGGCCGGCTGGCGGCGGTCGTCCTCAACTCCGGCGGGGCCAACGCCTGCACTGGACCGGACGGTTTCGCCGACACGCACCGCACCGCCGAGCACGCCGCGGCGGTGCTCGGCCTCGGCGCGGGTGAGGTCGCGATCTGCTCCACGGGCCTCATCGGTGACCGGCTGCCGATGCCGAATGTCCTCGCCGGCATCGACGCAGCAGGCAGCGCACTGGTTCCGGACGGGGGCGCCGCCGCCGCGGACGCGATCCGGACCACGGACACCGTCACCAAGCAGGCCGTCATCACGGACCCGATGGGCTGGACGGGCGGCGGTATGGCGACGGGCGCCGGCATGCTCGCGCCCGGTCTCGCCACGATGCTGTGCGTCCTCACCACCGACGCCTCCGTCCCCGCCGCTGCCCGCGCCGCGGCGCTGCGCCGCGCCACCGGTCGAACATTCGACCGCGTCGACGCGGACGGCTGCATGTCGACGAACGACACGGTGATCCTCATGGCGAGTGCTGCGTCCGGTGTGGTCGCCGACGAGGACGACTTCGCGGCGGCCGTCGAAGGCGTGTGCGCGGACCTCGCGCGTCAACTGATCGCGGATGCGGAGGGCGCCACCA
>JAODNL010000504.1 GCA_025465405.1 Pseudonocardiales bacterium
GCGCGATGCTCGCCTGCACATCCTCGACGTCATGGCCGAGGCGATCGACGGGCCGGATGAGATGAGCCCGTACGCGCCGCGGGTCAGCGTGGTGCGGATCCCGGTCGACAAGATCGGTGCGGTCATCGGCCCCAAGGGGGCGATGATCAACTCCATCCAGGACGAGACCGGCGCGCAGATCACGATCGAGGACGACGGCACCATCTACGTCGGCGCCGAGGACGGCACGTCCGCTCAGGCGGCGATCGACCGCATCAACGCGATCGCCAACCCGCAGATGCCGAAGGTCGGCGAGCGGTTCCTGGGCACCGTCGTCAAGACGGCCGCGTTCGGAGCGTTCGTCTCGCTGCTGCCGGGCAAGGACGGCCTGATCCACATCAGCAAGCTGGGCCGGGGCAAGCGCATCGGCAAGGTCGAGGACGTCGTGAACGTCGGCGACAAGCTGCAGGTGGAAATCGCCGAGATCGACCAGCGCGGCAAGATCAGCCTGGTTCTGGTCGAGGAGGACGCGCCAGTGGCCGAGGCTCCGGTCACCGAGGGTGCCGAGGCCTGATCCGGCCGCACGACAGCCTTCCGCCGTGTCGCGCTCGCCCGCCCTCGAGGCCGGGGGAGCGCGACACGGCCGGCTACGGACGTCATTGGCCGTCCTGCCTACCGAGGTCCGCGCACTGATTGTGGTCGCGTTCATGGTCGCGCTGGGTTACGGCGTGGTCGCTCCGTCGATCCCCCTGTTCGCCCGGGAGTTCGGCGTCGGCAAGACGGCAGCCGGCGCTGTGATCAGCGCGTTCGCTCTGATGCGCCTCATCACGGCCCCATTCGTGGGGCGGCTCGTCAACGCTTTGGGTGAGCGGGTCATGCTCGCCACCGGAATCGGCGTGGTAGCCGTCTCGAGCCTGCTGGCCGGATTCGCCCATGCGTACTGGCAGTTGCTCGTCATGCGCGGCGCCGGCGGCGTCGGCTCGGTGATGTTCAGCGTCAGCGCGGCGAGCATCCTCATCCGGGTCACGCCGAGTCACCTGCGCGGGCGGGCGCAGGGTGCCTGGGCGGGTGCCTTCCTGCTCGGCATGATCGCCGGCCCCGCGGTGGGCACGGTCGCGACCTTCTCGCTGCGCGCGCCGTTCTTCCTGTACGCCGGCACCCTGGTGGTCGCGGGCTCGCTCGGGCTGTGGACGCTGCGGCACAGCGAGTTCGCCGCCCGCCAGTCGGTGCGTTCGCAGCCGCTGCCGTTGCGCACCGCGTTGCGCAACCGCGCGTATCTCGCCGCCCTGGCCGCTTCATTCGCCGGCGACTGGGCGGTTGTCGGTGCACGTACCGCGATCGTGCCGCAGTTCGTCACCGATCGGCTGGGACTCGGCTCGGGCTGGGTGTACGCGGCGTTCCTGGTTGTCAGCGTCGTGAGCGGGGCGCTGCTGCTGCCGTTCGGGCGGATCGCGGATTCTCGCGGCCGCCGGCCGGTGATCATCGGCGGACTTCTTGTCGGCGCGGTTGGCTTCTTGCTGCTGCCTGTCGCCGCGAGCATCGGCGGCCTGATCGTCGCGATGGCACTGTTGGGTGCGGCGGGTGCCGCCGACTCCGTAGCGCCCGGCGCGGTCATGGGCGACGTGGTCGCTGGACGCGGCGGCACCGTCGTGGCCGTGTTCCAGATGTCGGGGGATCTCGGTGCGGTCATCGGCCCCATAGCCGCGGGCTGGATCGCCGACTGGCAGGGTTACGCGGCCACCTTCGTAGTGAGCGCGATCGTGTCGGCGGCGCCGATACCGGCGGTGGTCGCCGCGCCGGAAACGCTGACTGTCGCGATACCAGACTCTCCAGGCACACAGACACCTGATGTGACCTGACCTACCCGGTCAGGGGCACGTCCCCAGGTAGCCTATATTGTCTAGCGACGCGATGGGAATACCAGACACCATCGAATTACTCAGGAGGATCGACCTCGATGAACCTGCTTGGAACCCGACGTGGCCGGCTGGCCACGCTACTGACCGTGGCTACTGCGGCTGCCATTGGTGTCAGCGGGTGTTCGTCGAGTTCGAAGGGCGGCGCCAACAAGATTGCCATCGTCGCCTATTCCGTGCCCAAGCCGGCGTACGACGCGCTGGAGTCGGCATTCAAGCAGACCGCCCCGGGCAAGAGCGCCAGTTTCTCCGAGTCGTACGGGCCGAGCGGCACGCAGAGCAAGGCAGTGTCATCGGGGCAACCGGCCGACTACGTCGCGTTCTCGCTGCAGTCGGACATGACCAAGCTGGTCCCGAAGTTCGTGGCGGCTGGCTGGAACTCCGGTGCAACCAAGGGCATGGTGTCGGACTCAGTCGTGGTCATCGTGGTGCGCAAGGGCAACCCGAAGCACATCAACGGATGGGCCGACCTGGTGAAGCCGGGCATCAAGATCGTGACACCCGACCCCGCGTCGTCCGGCTCGGCTAAGTGGAACGTCCTCGCGGCGTACTCGCACGTGACCGCTGACGGTGGCACCGATGCGGCCGCGCAGGCCTACCTGAAGCAGTTCTTCCAGCACGTCGTCAGCAAGCCCTCGAGCGGTGCGAACGCGACGACCACCTTCACGCAGGGCACCGGTGACGCGCTGATCTCCTACGAGAACGAGGCGATCGCCGCGCGGCAGAAGGGTGCGAGCGTCGACTACATCGTCCCGACCGAGTCCATCCTGATCGAGAATCCGGCCGCGGTCACCCTCAAGGCGCCCGCGGTGGCGAAGGACTTCCTGTCGTTCGCGCTTAGCGAGCCGGGTCAGAAGATCTTTGCCAGCAAGGGCTTCCGGCCGGTCGTTGCGAACGTCGCCGCCGGGACGGTTCAGGGAGCCAACGACCCGGCGAACCCGTTCCCGACGGTGGCCAAGCTGACGACGATCGCCGACCTTGGTGGCTGGTCCAAGGTCAACGACACATTCTTCGACGCGAAGAAGGGGATCGTCACCAAGATCGAGAACGAGGTCGGATGACCGCTGCCGACGGCGCCGGCGCGTCGCTCCGTACTCGCGATGCGCTGGAGGGCCACCCGACACCGGTAACGGGCCGGCGTCGGGTCGTAACTGGGAGCCGCCTCGGGGCGACGTCCGGGATCGGCCTCGGCACCGCCGTGCTGTGGCTCAGCCTGCTGGTGCTGATCCCGCTCGCCGCGGTCGTGGCCAAGGCCACCGGGGGCGGCTGGAGCGGGTTCTGGAACGCGATCACGACCCCGGCGGCTTTGGACGCGCTACGGCTCACCGTGCTGAGCTCGTTGGCCGTCAGCGCGATCAACGCGGTGATGGGCACGCTCATCGCCTGGGTCCTCGTGCGCGACAGCTTCCCTGGCCGGCGGTTGCTCGAGGTGGTCATCGACATCCCCTTTGCACTTCCGACCATCGTCGCCGGCCTGGTGCTGCTGATCCTCTACGGGCCGACGAGCCCGATCGGCGTCGATCTGCTCGGCACCCAGCGCGCGATCGTCTTCGCGTTGCTGTTCGTCACGCTGCCGTTCGTCGTGCGCACCGTTCAGCCGGTGCTGATCGGCCTGGACACCGAGGCCGAGGAGGCCGCCGCGTCGCTCGGCGCCGCGCCGCTCACCACGTTCCGCCGCATCGTCCTGCCGGTGCTGTTGCCGGCAATCGCGTCGGGTACGGCACTCGCGTTCGCTCGCGCGATGGGGGAGTACGGCTCGGTGCTGCTGATCTCCGGCGGCGTCAACCGCGCCCGGGTGTCGTCGATGTATGCCTTCCAGCAGATCCAGAACTACGACTACACCGGGGCGGCGGCGACCGCGACGATCCTGCTGCTGGTGAGCCTGGTGGTCATCGTCGGACTGGACCTCCTGCAGCGGTGGGCGGCGCGCCGTGGCTAGCCGCGTCGGGCGGCGGTCCCGGAACGGGCTGCGCGTGGTCGCGGTGCTCTACGTCACCGCGCTCGTGCTCGTGCCGCTCGGCGTCATCACGTGGCGCACCGTGCGGCAGGGCGGCCACGCGTTCTGGTCGGCGATCAGCTCCGCGCAGGCGGTGGAGGCGTTCCGGCTGACCGCCATCGTCGCCGGGTCCGCGGTGGTCATCAACATCGTCTTCGGCGTCGGCGTCGCCTTGCTGCTCACCCGCTACCACTTTCCCGGCAAGCGGGTGCTCAGCGTGTTGATCGACGTGCCGATCTCGGTGTCGCCGATCGTCGTCGGTCTCGCCCTCGTGCTGGTGTACGGCCCGAACAACGGGTGGTTCGGGCTTCCCCTGCACAATGCCGGCGTCGACATCATCTACGCGGTACCGGGCATGATCCTTGCGACCACCTTCGTGGCCCTGCCCCTCGTGGTTCGCGAAGTCGTCCCGGTTCTGGAGGACGAGGGTTTCGAGCAGGAGCAGGCCGCCCGGGTGCTCGGCGCGGGCGCGATCCAGCGGTTCCGGCGCATCACGCTGCCGACGATCAAATGGGCACTGGCGTACGGCGTGGTGCTCAGCATCGCTCGCTCGATCGGCGAATTCGGCGCCGTAAAGGTCGTATCCGGCAACATCAGCGGGTCGGGACAGACCCAGACCGCGACGCTGCTCGTGGACGAGCGCGTCGAGCAACTGGAACCGGGGGCCTATCAGGTGTCGCTCGTGCTCATCGCGGTCGCCGTCATCGCGATCATCGTCGTATCCGTCATCCGGCCCAAGGAAAACGTCTCATGAGCATCAAAGCCGTCGGCGTGGTGAAGCGGTTCGGGCAGTTCGTCGCACTGGACGGCGTCGACCTGGCCGTCGAGAGTGGGCGGCTGACCGCGCTGCTGGGTCCGAGCGGTGGCGGCAAGTCGACGTTGCTGCGCATCATCGGCGGGCTGGAAGAGCCGGACGCCGGCACCGTGCACATCGACGGCGTCGAGGCCACCGGCGTGCCGGCGCAGCGCCGCAACGTCGGCTTCGTGTTCCAGCACTACGCCGCGTTCAAGCACCTGTCGGTGTATCGCAATGTCGCCTTCGGGCTGGAGATTCGCAAGCGTCCCAAGCAAGAGATCCGGCGCCGCGTCGGCGAGTTGCTCGAGCTCGTCCATCTCGAGCAGTTCGCCGATCGGCTGCCGTCGCAGCTGTCCGGCGGCCAGCGGCAGCGGATGGCGCTGGCGCGTGCGCTCGCCGTCGAGCCGAAGGTGCTGCTGCTCGACGAGCCGTTCGGAGCCCTGGACGCGAAGGTTCGCAAGGAGTTGCGGGACTGGCTCCGGCGGCTGCACGACGAGGTACACGTGACCACCGTGTTCGTCACGCACGATCAGGAAGAGGCGCTCGAGGTTTCCGACGAGCTGGTTGTCATCAACCACGGCCGCATCGAGCAGGTCGGCTCGCCGGAAGACCTCTACGACCATCCCGCGAACGAATTCGTCATGGGGTTCCTCGGTCCGGTGACCCGCCTGGGTGACCAGCTGGTGCGCCCGCACGACATCGAGGTGCTCGCGAACCACGTCGACGGGGCGATCGCCGCGCAGGTCACCCGCCTGCAGCGTGTCGGCTTCGAGGTCCGCGCCGAGATGAGCGCCGGTTCGGACGAGCCGTGGGTGCAGCTCACCCGCGGCCAGGCCGACGCGCTCGGACTCGATCCAGGTTCTTCGGTCTGGCTGCGCGCCGCACCGCACGCTGCCTCGCTGACTTTGCAAGGATGCGAGGGTGCAGATCTCGGCGAAGACGGATTACGCGGTGCGGGCCCTACTGAGCCTGGCGGCGCGGGAGCCGGACCTGGTGAAGGTCGACGCGGTGGTGTCGGAGCAGGGACTGCCCCGTAAGTTCGTCGAGGCGATCCTCGGCGAGCTGCGCCGGGCCAACCTGGTGCGCAGCCAGCGTGGTGCCGAGGGCGGCTATGCGCTCGCCCGGCCGGCGAGCTCGATCACGCTCGGCGCGGTGATCCGCGCGGTCGACGGGCCGCTCGCCGAGATCCGGGGCTTGCGGGCCCACGAGACCGAGTACTCCGGAGTCGCCGAGCACCTGCCCGAGGTCTGGGTCGCGGTGCGCGCCAGCCTGCGGCGGGTCCTCGACGAGACGACGCTGGCGCAGGTGCTGACCGGCAAGCTGCCGGCGCACGTGCGCCGGATGATCGATGCTCCGGACGCCTGGCTGCCACGGTGAAGCTCGAAGTCGTTCAAGGTGACATCACCGATCAGCGGGTCGACGCGATCGTCAACGCCGCGAACTCCTCGCTGTTCGGCGGCGGCGGCGGCGTCGACGGCAGCCCGGACGCGGGCTGACTCTCGCCGCCGCCGACCTGCGGCGGCCGAGCTCCGACGGCCGAGCTCCGACGACACCTGCGACGGACGACCTGCGTTGATCACGACGTCCGAACGGTCGCCA
>JAODNL010000563.1 GCA_025465405.1 Pseudonocardiales bacterium
TGCGGTTGTGGCGCACGCTGGGCTTTCCGGACAGCGAGCTCGCCGCGTCGGTCGTGCCGACGCCGGCCTGTGGGCTGGCCGGCGCCAGCCCTGACTACGCCCGCCGAGCGCTGTCCGTTCTGCGCGATGTGGGCGGCCGCTTGCGCGACGGCTGGGAGTGAGCCACTAGCGCACGGCGAACAGCACGAGGCAGGCCGTGCCGGCCGCGATGCAGTAGGCACCGAAGGGCCGCAGCGACCGGTTCGCCAGGTACCGGGTCAGGAAGCGGACCGACAGGTAGGCGCCGATGCCGGAGAGGACCGATCCGAAGACCACTTGGCCGCGGATGCCGTTGCCGAGCGGGCCGGACAGGTCGCCGAGCTTGAGGGCTCCGGCGGCCAGGATCACGGGGGTGGCCAGCAGGAACGAGAACCGGGCGGCGTCCTCGCGCGACAGGCCGCGCAGCATGCCGCTGACCATCGCGACGCCTGAGCGCGATAGGCCCGGCGCGAGCGCCAGGATCTGAGTCGTGCCGATCATCACTGCTTGCTCGAGCGGCTGAGCGGCGACCCGCCGGTCCGATTCGGGTCCGGTGATGCGCTCGTCGATGTAGGTGGAGTCGAGGTCCGGGTCGCGATGGCGCAGCCGCTCGGCGAGCAGCAGGATGAACCCGTTCACGACCAGGAAGGCGGCCGTCGGATTCGGCTTCGCCAGCGTCGTACGGAACCAATGCTCGAACAGCAGGCCGACGAGTCCTACCGGGATCGTGGCAAGCACCAGCAGCCACGCCAGACGCTGGTCGGGCGTGCGGACTTCGCGCCGCGCGATGCTCGTCACGAAGCCGCCGATGATCCGGACCCAGTCGCGCCAGAAGTAGATCAGCAGGGCGATCGCGGTAGCGACGTGCAGGCCGACGATGAACGCCAGGTACGGCGACTCGGGCGAGCTGACGCTCAGGTCACGTGCCCAGGACCCCCCGATCACGGCGGGTAGCAGCACGCTGTGTCCGAGGCTGGACACGGGGAACAGCTCGGCCACGCCTTGCATTGCGCCGACCACGCCGGCCTCGAGCCAGCTCAGATGATGATGCATTGCGGCAGTCTCTCAGCATTGCCGGACGTGCACAGGTTGTGTCTCATCTTCTCGATAGGTTTGGGTCCGTGACTGAGGTGACAGTGGCGCCGGACGAGGCGCGCGACGAGCACGCCCGCCTGTCCCAGGAGCTGGACGAGCACGCGTACCGCTATTACGTGCTGGACGCGCCGACGGCCAGCGATGCCGAGTACGACGTGTTGATGCGCCGGCTGCAGGCTCTGGAGGACGACTTTCCGGAGCTGCGCACGCCGTCCTCGCCCACGCAGCGGGTGGCCGGCACTTACTCGACGCTGTTCACCGCCGTCGACCACATCGAGCGGATGCTCAGCCTCGACAACGCGTTCTCGGCCGAGGACATGGCTGCCTGGGCGCAGCGGGTCGAACGCGACGCCGGTACCGTCCCGGGCTACCTGTGCGAGCTCAAGGTCGACGGTCTGGCGGTGAACCTGCTGTACGAGGACGGCCGTCTGGTGCGCGGCGCCACGCGCGGCGACGGGCGTACCGGGGAGGACGTCACCCCCAACATCCGAACCATCGACAACGTGCCCGATCGCCTGACCGGCGCGGACATCCCACACCGGCTGGAGGTGCGGGGCGAGGTGTTCTTCCCGGTGGCGCGCTTCGAGGAGCTCAACGCGTCGCTCGTCGCGGCGGGCAAGGCACCGTTCGCGAACCCGCGCAACACGGCCGCGGGCTCGCTTCGGCAGAAGGACCCGCGGGTAACCGCCAGCCGGTCGCTGCGGATGGTGGTGCACGGCGTGGGCCGGGTCGAGGGCGGCCCGGCCGTCACGGCGCAGTCCGGGTGGTACGAGGTGCTGCAGGGCTGGGGGCTGCCGACCTCGGCCCGTGCCTCGGTCGTGCCCGACCTGGCGGCCGTGCAGGCGTTCATCGACCACTACGGCGAGCACCGGCACTCGGTCGAGCACGAGATCGACGGCGTCGTGGTCAAGGTCGACGACCTCGGACTGCAGCGCCGCCTCGGCTCCACGAGCCGGGCCCCGCGCTGGGCCATCGCGTTCAAGTACCCGCCTGAAGAGGTCAACACGAAGCTGCTCGACATCCGGGTCAACGTCGGGCGCACCGGGCGCGTCACGCCCTTCGGCGTCATGCAGCCGGTGCGGGTGGCCGGGTCGACGGTCGAGATGGCCACGTTGCACAACGCCGGCGAGGTGGTGCGCAAGGGCGTCCTGATCGGTGACACGGTCGTGCTGCGCAAGGCGGGGGACGTGATCCCCGAGATCGTCGGGCCGGTGGTCGCGCTGCGCGACGGGTCCGAGCGGGCGTTCGAGATGCCGACGGTATGCCCGGAGTGCGGGTCCCCGCTCGCTCCGGAGAAGGAGGGCGACAAGGACATCCGTTGCCCGAACAGCCAGTTCTGCCCGGCACAGCTGCGGGAGCGGCTGTTCAGCCTGGCCGCACGTGGGGCGCTGGACATCGAAGCGCTCGGCTACGAGGGTGCGGTCGCGCTGCTCGAGGCTGGTGCGATCGCCGACGAGGGTGACCTGTTCGACCTGGCGCCCGGCGGCGACGCGGCTGAGGGGGCGCGGCGGCTGGCCGCGGTGCCGTTCTATACGCGCGCCGCGAAGAAGGGCGACCCGCCGGAGGCGGTGCGGGACGGGCGGGTGCTGTCGGCCAACGGCGAGAAGCTGGTGGCGAACCTCGAGCACGCCAAGTCGCAACCGCTGTGGCGGGTGCTGGTCGCGCTGTCGATCCGGCACGTCGGGCCGACGGCGGCGCGGGCGCTCGCCGGCCACTTCGGCACGCTCGACGCGATCCGCGCCGCGTCGGTCGAGGAGCTGGCCGCGGTCGAGGGCGTCGGCGGGGTGATCGCCGAGGCCCTCCGCGACTGGTTCGCCGTCGACTGGCACGTCGCGATCGTCGACAAGTGGGCCGCGGCCGGTGTGCGGATGGCCGATGAGGTCGACGAGTCCGCACCGAAGACCCTCGCCGGGCTCACCGTCGTCGTCACCGGCTCGCTCGTCGGCTACTCGCGCGACGAAGCCAAGGAGGCGATCCTCTCCCGCGGCGGCAAGGCCGCCGGGTCGGTGTCGAAGAACACCGACTTCGTCGTCGTCGGTGAGAACGCCGGATCGAAGGCGGACAAGGCCGAACAGCTCGGCGTCGCGATCCTCGACGAGGACGGGTTCACCGCGCTGCTGGGGCAGGGCCCCGACGCCGCGCGGGCTCTTGCCCGTACGTCGCTGCCGGGGTAGGCG
>JAODNL010000584.1 GCA_025465405.1 Pseudonocardiales bacterium
GCCAGAGGTCCGGGCGATCCGTCCTGAGTTCACGGTCCAGGCGCCCGCGTCCACCACCCCGGCCGGAACACCCGCCTCCGCCGTCGAGCCGAACATCGCGCGGATCAACGCGCCCGCCATGTGGAACCGCGGCTTCCGTGGCCAGGGTGTCGTCGTCGCGAACATGGACACCGGGGTCGACGCCACTCAGCCCGACCTGGCCGCGAAGTGGCGCGGTGGGGCGAACAGCTGGTATGACCCGAACGGTCAGCACCCGACGACGCCGACCGACGTGAACGGCCACGGCACCTGGACGATGGGCGTCATGGTCGGCGGCGATGCCGGCGGCAGCTCGGTCGGTGTGGCACCGGACGCGAAGTGGATCGCGGTCAAGATCTTCAACGACAGCGGCGTGGCGACATCCACGAACATCCACCTCGGCTTCCAGTGGTTGCTCGATCCGGACGGCAACCCGGCTACGGCGGATGCGCCCAACGTCGTGAACGACTCGTGGACGATGTCGGCGGCGGGCTGCAACCTCGACTTCCAGCTGGACCTGCGCAGCCTGCGCGCGGCCGGCATACTGCCGGTGTTCGCCGCCGGCAACAGCGGCCCGTCGGCCGGGACCGTGTTCAGCCCGGCGAACCTGCCCGAAGCGCTCGCGGTCGGCGGCACGGACAACTCCGACGTGCTGGATCCGTACAGCAGCCGCGGCCCGTCGGCGTGCGCGGGCGCGACGGCACCTCGGCTCACCGCGCCCGACACCAACATCCGCACCACCGATCTCTACGGCGGGTACGCGTCGGAGACCGGCACTTCCGTGGCGGCGCCCCACGTCGCGGGCGCACTAGCGCTGCTACTGAACGCGTTCCCGGCGCTCCCGGTCGAACAGCAGGAGGCTGCGCTCCAGAGCGTCGCCGTCGATCTCGGCCCCCCGGGGGTCGACGGCGACTTCGGCTACGGACGCCTCGACGTGGATGCGTCCTATCAATGGCTTGCCACGGCGCCGGACTACAGCGTGTCAGTGTCGCCGGCCTCGGTGACGGCCGCCGCCGGAACCGAAGCGGACTACGGCGTGTCGGTCGCGGCTGTGCACGGCTTCCACACCGACGTGGCACTGTCGGTCACCGGACTGCCGGGCGGGCAAGCGAGCTGGACGTTCACCCCGGCCGTCGTAGCCGGTGGGGCCGGCAGCTCGCAGCTTGCCGTGACCCTCGCGACGACGATCTCGCCGGGCAGCTACCCGTTCGCGATCACGGCGAGCAGTGGGTCGGTCAGCCGCACCGCGCCCGCGACGCTGATCGTGCCGGGTCCGCCGGACTTCACGCTCGCCGTGGCGCCGTCGTCGCGGACGGTGGTCGCCGGCACGTCGGCGAGCTTCAACGTGACGGTGAGCGCACAGAACGGCTTCACCGGCGATGCCGTGCTGTCGCTGGCCGGATTGCCCCAGGCGGTCGGTACCGCGACGTTCACGCCAGCGGTGGTCACCAGCGCCGGGACGTCCCAGCTGGCGATCACGACGTCGGCGTCGGCCACTCCCGGTTCCTACGCGTTGACGGTGACGGGTACGAGCGGCTCGACCACGCACCCGGCGTCGCTGACCCTCGTCGTGACGCCGCCACCCGACTTCGGAGTCGCCGTCAACCCGACGTCGCGCACGGTCACCGCCGGTGGCAGCGGGGTGTACGCCGTGAGTACGTCAGCCCTGAACGGATTCGGCGGCCCGGTGACGCTGTCGGTGACCGGCATACCGGCCTCGGTCGGAACGGCGTCGTTCGCGCCGACGTCGGTCGCGGCCGGCGGCAGCGCGCAGCTGACCGTCGCGACGTCGACGTCAGCCCCGTCGGGCTCGTACCCGCTCACGATCACGGGCACGAGCGGCGCGATCACGCACACGGTGGCGGCGACGCTCGCCGTCCCGGCCAGGGACTTCGTGATCTCGGCGAGCCCGACCGCGGTCACCGTCACCCGTGGGCAGACGGCGTCCTACACCGTCGCGGTCTCGCCCAGTGGAGGCTTCACCGGCAGCGTGACACTCAGCGCCTCGGGTCTGCCCGCCGGGGCGACGTCCACGTTCTCGGCGAACCCGATCGGGCCGACCGGTTCGTCGGCGTTCCGGGTACGCACCACCACGTCCACTGCGCGCGGCACCGTCACGCTGAAGGTCACCGGCAAGAACGGATCGCTCGTCCATCAGGTCACGGTCAAGCTCACCGTGCGCTGACAAATTGTCGGTGGTCTGTGGATTGATTTGTGGACGACGCGGTGGATAACCCTGATCTTCAGGGGATAACCGGTGGCATTCTGTGGACAACCGGAATGCTGCAAAAGAAACTCGAAATTGCTCTCGGATAACCCTTGTGCGGTGCGTTCCGGAGCAGTAGAAATACGACATCGCAGGACGCGGACATCGGTCCGGGGGAGACTCCGGAAGCCGGAAGTAGCCGGGAAACCGGCCACTCGAGGTAGGTGTTCACCGGCTGTGATCGGTTGGACATCGCAGGCTGGCCGACTTGTCGGTCGGCTGTGCAGCTCAATCGGGTGAGGCCCCTCCATCTCATACATGGAGGGGCCTCACGTCATTTCGGCCTTATGATTTCCATTTAGCTGCGGCGCCGCGAGAATCCCGAGCATTCGTCTCCTCGCGACCGTAGAGAAGGCCGTAGGTAAATCCGTTCTCGCCCGCGGTGGTGCCCGCCGCGGCACCGAGCGCACGCAGTAGCAGCATGGCGTCGACGCTGTCCTGGTGCTCGCCCAGGATGCCCTGCAGCTGTTTGTAGCGCTTGATGCATCGCTTGGGGCCGCCGGTCGCTTCCAGCGCGTACCGGGCCCGCTTGGCGGCCTTGCGGGCTCGGTGCAGCAGAGTGTCGTCACTCGAGGCGAGCGCCGCGTCGAGGCGCGTGCGCACCTTGCGCTCTGCCCGCCCGACGAGGCGAACGAGAGTCTTCGGTCCGACCGGGGACTTCGCCACCGGCGGCGCGTCCAGCCAGCCGGTCAGGTTGTCGAGCAGCGCGAAGTACCGCGCACCGTTCATCGCGCGCAACAGTGCGCGGCGGTGCCGCAGCTCCTCGGTGAGCAGGTGCTGTTCGAGGTGCGCGCTGACCGGGCCGAGTACGAGCTCGCCGGGCAGTTCGCCGATCTCCCGCGCGAACCGCCCGCGCTGCACCTGCCGATCCCGGACCGCGCCGAGCAGGCTCCCGAGCCAGGCCAGCTCGCCGTCCAGTGTCCCGCCGAGGTCAGGGTCGAACAGGTCGCCGAAGACCCGTAACACGCTGCGCAATCGGCGCGTCGCGACGCGGGTCGCGTGAACGGCGTCGCCGCCGCGTCGGTGGGTGAGATCACCCTGCATGATCGCGGCGTGCTGCTCGGCGATGTAGTCCAGGAGGCGCCGCTCGGCGCCGGTATCCGTCCGCGGAGCGGCGGCCACGTCCACGTCGGCAAGGGCGAGCGCTCGGGCGATCTTCGATCCGCTCGTCGCCGGCTCAGCCCCGGCGCGGCGCAGCCGCTTGCCGATCCGCGAGAGCAGGTGCTCGTCGCCAGTGCCGAGCTCGACCTCGATCTCGCGCCACTCGCTGATCAGAGCCGCGGCCCCCATCACCGTCGCGCGGACGCTGTCGTCGGCGATCTCGACGATCGGATCGCCGTTCTCGTCGATGATCCGCGTCGCTCTCCGGGTCGTGTCCAAGATCGCTACCGGCCGCAGCGGCCGATCCCGGCGGATGCCTCTGGTGAGGTCGCGCAGCTCCTTGGGCACGGCCGAGCCCGGTGTCGGCGGTAGCCGGATCTCGGTGCGCGCCACGCCCGCGGGAACCTTCAGTTGCCATCCGACGTCGGCGTCGCCGCTTCGCCGCCGCAATGTCACGTGGTTGCGCACCAGATCGTGCTGATCTGTGTCGTAGTAGAGGCTCTCGAGGTTGATCTCCGCGTACTCCAGCCGGCCGCCGGCCGGGCTGAGATCGGCGAAGTCGGGAGCCACGAAGCCGGGTTCTACGTCGTACTTGTCCTCGCGCTCACACTGCTCGTCGGCCATGCGGCAGTATGCCTCACCGCGATGTTCACAACCTATTTACCCGCCCGATTTTCCGTGCCCGGCGCCCGCGTGCGGCCCGAGGTCCGGCCACGCGGTCGGCGACGGGCCGGGCTCGCTCATGCTCCAGCCGTCATCCGACCCGTCCCGCCCCGCGGATCGCCGGCGACGCCGGCGGATCGTCCACGCCGCGGCGGCGACGATGCCCCCGAACACGGTGACGTCGAGGATCAGCAGGCTGGTGCTCACGAATTTGGCACCCGGCTTCAACGGCAGCCAGCTCAGCGTGCCCGTCACGGCGAGCGGCTGCCGGTCGAGCGTCATGTGCACGCTCCATCGGCC
>JAODNL010000606.1 GCA_025465405.1 Pseudonocardiales bacterium
GGCTCGGTCGCGTCGCTCGGGCTGTACCGCGGCGTCGCCGAGATCTACGGCATCAAGCTGCGCGGCTTCCCGGCCTGGTGGATGCACCGCACGTACCACGTCTCGCGGATGCCCACGTTCAATCGTAAAGTGCGCATCGTCGCCGACTGGACCGCGGCTCTGCTCTTCCGCCGCGAGGTCGTGTCCCTGGGCCAGCTCCAGCAGCCGCGCACCGAGTTCGAGCAGGCCGCCGGCAAACGCCGCCTCCCCGAGGTTTCCTGAGTGCCTGCTGTAATAGGTGGGCCACCAAACCCCCGTGGCCCACTCGTCCGATGGTGGGCCACCCAACCCCCGTGGCCCAACTGGCAGAGGCAGACCCCTTAAAAGGGTTTCAGTGTCGGTTCGAATCCGACCGGGGGTACCCGTGCCGACCCGGGCACTCAGTCAACAACGCACGGCGGTAGCCCCGGCGAGCGCCGATAGGTTTCGCCGCCGCATGCCAGTCACCGAGAACATCGCCGGCTGCGACGTCCATACCATGACGGCATGACCGACCCGTTCGACCCGTTCGACCCGTTCGACCTGGAGCGGTTCGTGGCCGCCCAGGACGCGGCCGGGACTTACCAGCGCGCGCTGAGCGAGATCCGCCGTGGCCGCAAGAGCAGTCATTGGATGTGGTTCATTTTCCCGCAGGTCGCAGGCCTGGGATCCAGCGCCACGGCACAGCGGTACGCGATCGAGGATCTGGACGAAGCCCGCGCCTACCTCGATCATCCGGTGCTCGGGCAACGATTGCTCGAGTGCGCCGCAGCCCTGGCGACGGCGAACGAACGGTCGGCAACGGAGATCTTCGGCGAGATCGACGCCCAGAAGCTGCGCTCGTCCATGACCTTGTTCGGTCGCGCGGCGCCGAACGAGCCACTATTCGCCCGTGTGCTTGACGTTTACTTCGGTGGCGCGGCCGATCAAGAGACCGAACGCCGGCTCCCGAAGCAATGAGTAGCGACCGCCGACGCTCAGCCACGGCGACCACGCCGGCGTTGGCTGCAGGTCGGCCACGGGGCCGGGCTGGGGACGATTTGCATTCTCCCGTCTCACGGTAGATGCTTGTATCCACCAACTAGTTGCGTGTATCAAGCAAGCCAGCCCGAGAGCTGCCGAGGGAGGATCTATGCCCACCACGCCGCCGCATTCCATCGCGGTCGGGATCGAGGACATCGCGCTGCCCGACAGCGCCGATGCTGCCGACGTAGCCGACGTAGCCGACTCCATCGTCCGGCTGATCCGCAGCTTTTCCCGGATCAAGGCCCAGATCATGTCCGAGGCGACGCACAACGTGGAGTGGGCGGCCAGCATGCTGATCAACCGTCTGGCCGCCGAGGGACCGATGCGGTCGAGTGCGTTGGCGGAGCTTGTGCAGTCCGACCCGTCCACGGTCAGTCGACAGGTGGCAGCCCTGGTCAAGGACGGCCTCGTCGAGCGCCGGGCGGATCCGGTCGACGGCCGGGCCAGCATGCTCGCCGTCACCGCGACGGGCCAGCAGGTCTACGAGGACCACAAGCGCATTCGAAATGAGCACTACCAGCAGTTGCTTGCCGGTTGGGACCACGCCGAGGTGCGCCTGTTCGCCGCCCAGTTGGCACGGTTCGCCGACAGGTTCGACCAGACCCGACCGAATTGGTTGCGCGGGGTGACCGATTCCGGGTCCGAAGCGCCACAGGAGGAGACGTAATGACGGCCATCGCCGCGCCGAGAACAGCCAGTCCGGGCGAGATGTCGCACAAGCAGATCTTGACGATCCTGGCCGGTCTGCTGCTCGGCATGTTCCTCGCCGCGCTCGACCAGACGATCGTCTCGACCGCGATCAGGCGGATCGGTGACGACCTGCACGGGCTGTCCGTGCAGGCATGGGTCACGACCGCGTTCCTGATCACGTCGACGATCACCACTCCGCTGTACGGCAAGCTGTCTGACATCTACGGGCGCAAGCCGTTCTTCCTACTGGCGATCAGCATCTTCGTGCTCGGCTCGGCCATGTGTGGGCTGGCGACGAACATGTACATGCTCGCCGGGTTCCGCGCGTTCCAGGGCATCGGCGCCGGCGGCCTGTTCTCGTTGGCGCTGGCCATCATGGCCGATATCGTCTCGCCGCAGCAGCGACCCAAATACATGGGCTACTTCATGGCCGTCTTCGCCACCTCCAGCGTGCTCGGTCCGGTGGTCGGCGGCTTCCTGTCCGGGCAGAACGCCATCCTTGGCATCACCGGTTGGCGCTGGATCTTCTACGTCAACGTCCCGATCGGCCTCCTTGCGCTGATCGTCGTCCAGAAGGTGTTGCATCTGCCGCCGCGCAACAACCCACAGCGCATCGACTGGTGGGGTGCCGGGTTGCTCGTCGTCGGCCTCGTCCCGTTGCTGATCGTCGCCGAGCAGGGCCGCACCTGGGGTTGGGCTTCGCCGGCCGCGCTCGCCTGCTACCTGATCGGGCTGGCCGGTCTGCTCACCTGGGTCTGGGTCGAGCACACGATGGGCGACGCCGCCCTGATCCCGATACGCCTGTTCAGGAACCGGGTCTTCGGGGTCGGCTCTGGGCTGTCCTTCGTGGTCGGTGTCGGCATGTTCGGTGGCATCGGGTCGATCCCGCTCTACCTACAGATCGTCAAAGGCGCCTCGCCGACCAAGGCGGGTCTGCTGATCCTCCCGCTTGTATTGGGACTGATGGTCTCCTCGATGGCCGCGGGTTTCGCCACCTCACGTACCGGCAGATACCGCAAGTTCCCGATCATCGGGTCGGTGCTGCTGATCGGCGCGATGTCCATGCTCGCGACCGTGCACGCGGACACCTCGCTACTGGTCACTGACCTCTACATGCTGGTCTTCGGTGTGGGCCTCGGCCTGAGCATGCAGACCGTCCAGCTCGCCATGCAGAACTCGGTCTCGCCCCGGGACATCGGTGTGGCTACGTCGTCCGGCACGTTCTTCCGGCAGATGGGCGGCACGCTCGGAACCGCGGTGTTCCTGTCCATCCTGTTCTCCACCGCGCCCAGCAAGATCGCCAGCGCGTACTCGACGGCAAGCGGCACCACCGCGTTCAAACAGGCCGTAGCGGCACATCCGGACCAACTCAAGACCGTCACCGGTGGCTCCGGCAGCCTCAACGACACGTCCTTCATCAGCGGGCTGGACAAGACGATCGCGCACCCGTTCCTGGTCGGCTTCTCCAACGCCATGGACCTGGTCTTCATCGTCGGGGCCATCGTGCTGGTGGTCGCATTCGTGTTGGCCCTGCTGCTCAAGGAGATCCCGCTACGGCAGGTTTCCGGCATCCAGGCCGCGAACGCGGAGGCGGCAAAGACCTCCGTCACCTCGTCCTCGGAGACCTAGGCACCCAGCGCTCGCCGGCGGCCTATGGCCGGTACGGCGGTGCGACGCCCCAGCCCCATCTGGGCACGGGGGCCTGTTCGACGACGGCGGTCCCGGGCTGGGAATTGT
>JAODNL010000645.1 GCA_025465405.1 Pseudonocardiales bacterium
CTGTCGGTCGGGTCCTTGGACCCTACCCAGCTCTGCAGTGCGCCGGCGGCTGCCACCATCACCGCGAGGTCGCTGCCGGGCAGAACGCCCAACGGGATGAAGGCGACGTTGAGGTACGCGCCCTGGAACATGCTCCTCAGCAGTGCGTTCCGCTCGTTCTGCGAGAGGTCGGCCGCCTGCATTGCGGCCAGGTACGGCGCGATCGTCGTGTCGGTCTGGTGGCCGTACCGCTCGGCCCAGGCCTGCAGTGGCTCACTCTTTCCCCAAGGTGTGATGCCGCTCGAGACACCCATCGACATGAGCGCCGTCAGTTCGGGCATGAGTCCGCGAAGATCCCCGGCGGTGAAGTCCTTCGGGATGGTCTGCCCGATCGCCTTCGTCAGGTGCAGCACCACCCGCGGATCGTGGAGCTCGCTCATGATCGTGGTGATCACCGGTAGCAACTGCCGCCACGCCTCCACCTGGCGCCAGTGTGGACCGACCTCGGCCAGGACCGACGGAATCACGGTGGGCAGCGAGGGCGCGAGTTCCGCGGCGATGTTCGGGTTGGCGAGGCCGTTCCGGAAGATCTTGGTGAGGATCTCCGCGGCGGTCTGTTCGCTCACGGGACCGTTGCTCGGGTTCATCAGGTTGGCGCGGAACTGGCCGCTGGCCAGCGCTCTCAGCAGGTTCTCCACCGCGGCGGGTCCGCCCGCTTCGAGCAGCCCCTGGCAGAACGCCGGGTTGTCGGCGTTGCGCTCCAGCACGGCGAAGATCGGCTTGTACCACTCGCGCGGGTTTACCGCGTTGACGTCGGCCGGTATCGGCGAGAACTTCAATTGGGCCGCGGCGGCGGCGCCCGCGTCGTACTGCGCGAGGCTGCCGTCGATGGCCCCGTCGGTCGCCTTGACCGGCGTGCCCGAGGTCCGGTCGAGGGCACCGTGGCCGCCGGCGATCTGGAACGCGAGGCCCACCCGTCGGACATCGTGGTCGGTGTAGTACGCCTCCGCGGTCCGCCGGGGCAGCTCGGTCTCGATACTGCCGGCTCGGGCGGATACCGCGCTGGTATCGACGTTGACGCCGTCATCCATCGACTGTGTGCTGCCGCGCAGATATGCCTCGAGCGCCGGCCGGAGCACCGTGCGTACCCAGTCCTGCAACCCCTGGGCCGTGTGCGTGCACTGGTCGGAGTAGCTGTACAGGTGCTCCGGTATCGCGGAAGCCGTACCCATTCCCGCCTGTCCCTCTAGTGCGCGTGCGCGTTGACCGCGTGGGCCTGCTCGGTGGCGTGGTCGACGGCCGCCTTGATGCGCAGCATCTCCTCGGCCAGCGCGTGCAGGGCGTGCTGCTCCGGCGCGAACTCGCCCTCGAAACGCGCCCGCCTCGCCCCCTGCCAGTTGTCGCTGTGCGGGTCACCGAGCAGCGACGATCGGTGTGAGGCTCGGAGCTTGGCGAACGAGCCGATCTTCTCGTGCGCCATGGACAGCGCCCAGCTCAGCCGATCGGCCGCGCCGAAGTCGTAGTTGACGTGCTCGTACGGTAGTCCCATTCAGCTGCCATCCTCGGTCCATACCAACATGCCGAAACGTATCCCGGCCCGACTGCGCGTGTCGTCCGGCTGCGGGTTGAGAAGACGCCTCACCCTGCCGCCGTACCGAGATGGCCGACTACAACACCGGCGGTACCTGCCGCCCGGCCGGCTCGTCGGTGAGCGCGAGCTGGATGCCGTCGACGGTGCCGTTGGCCACCAGATATCCGCGTCCCGGTACCGGTGCCATCCGGTCTTGCCTGGGCAGCGTCACGCCGAGCAGGTCGCCGTCGAGGTCGTGATCGGGAATGAGGAGTACACCGCAGCGGCCGTCGCGGACCCGCTGGGTCCAACTGCCGTAGGTGCGCCGGATGGCATCGGCCCGGCCCGCCGCCACCAGATGCCGTCCCGGGCCAGCCTTGGTCAGCCAACGGTCCAGCACGCCCAGTTCGTCCTCGACACTCTCGGCGTCGTCGACGAGCACCAACAGCCGGCCGTTCACCCGCTCCAGGACGGTGTCCAGGTCGGAGTAGTCGGTGACCACGGTCACCGGGCCGGTCAGGTCCCGCAGTGGCGAGCGCCGGGGTGCGAAGGCGACCACCGCCGGCGGCTCGTCCCCGGTCAGTACCGCCCGTGCAATGGTGCACAGTGCCTGGCTGCGACCCGACCGCGGCGGGCCGGTGACCAGCGCGTGTTCATGCTCGTAGAGGTGCAGGCCGACCGGCGCGAGGTCGCGGTCGCTGATGCCGAGCGGGAGCTGCCACGGTTCGGCGCCGGTACGTGCCCGGACTCCGAGCGCGTCCAACGTCACCGATCGCGGCAGCAGTCCGACGCTCGGCGCGGTATGCCGGGCGGCCGACCATCGGGCCGCGACGTCGTGTACCGACCGGGCCAGGTCCGGCCCGGGGAAGCCGATCTGGATCACCTGCCGGGTGGCGGCGACGACCGCACGGCCCGGTACGAATCCGGGTACCGACCGGCGGGGTACGTCCAAGTTGGCGTACTCACCCGGGTCGGCGAGCCGCATCAGGATCTTCTGTTGCGTCAGCGAACTCCACGACGAGGGGACCGCGCCGCTGCGGTCGGCGGTGGCAGCGAACCGGATGCCGACGGTGGGACCGTCGGCGTACACCCGGGCCAGGTCCTCGACCAGGCTCATCCCGCCGAGATCCTTGTCGAAGTCGGTCAGCAGGGCGCCGAGATTGTCGACGAGAACGAGCCATTCAGCCTGCCGTCCGCCGGCTTTGCGACTGTCGAGTTCCCGGCGCAGCATGCGGATCAGCCGGATCTGCCGTTCCCGCTCGGCGGCCGCGATGTACGCGCCGGTGTGCGGCAGGTCGGCCAGCCGCGCGAGGTCCCCGGCGCCCAGATCCAGAACGAAGACGTGGTAGCTCTCCGGCGACCGGGCGGCGGCGACGGCGAGCACCAGCGAGGCGAGCGCGGTCGACGTTCCCGCACCCACGGCGCCGTACACGAGCAGGTTGCCCGCCTCGGCATCCCAGCCCACGCTGTACTGGGTCTGCCGGTCCGGGTCATCGGCGAGCGCGAACGCGGGCAGGTTGTGCGCGTCCGTCTGTACCCCGCGGGCGGCGGGCGGCAGGGCGCGCAGGTCCACCGTCGCCGGCAGCGGTTCCGGCCAGGGCCGACGGGGCGCGGCAATGCCGGACGTCTCGCAAGCCTCTACCGCCGCGGTCACCAGCCGCCGCAGGTCGGTCGGGCCGTCGGCGTCAGCGGCGCCCTCAGAGGTCGGGTCGGCGAGCAGCCGGAACGGTGCGAGGGTGACGGGCGCCGTCGCGGCGGCGTGCGGGGTGACCGCAGTGGACAGCGCGGTCTGGATCGGCAGCACTTCGCGGGCGCTCAGCCGGTAGTACGCACGGCCCCACTGGCGGCTGCCGATGCCGGCGGCGGCGGGGCTGTCGATGACGTCGATGGAGTCGCCGGTGCTCTCCAACCGCAGAGCGATGCGCAGCTTGACGTTGTTCTTGATGGCGTCGTTGACGGAGCCGGCGGGGCGTTGCGTCGCCAAGATTAGGTGCATGCCGAGGCTGCGGCCGCGCTGGGCGATGCTGACCAGTGAGTCGACGAAGTCAGGAAGCGCCTTCACCAGGGTGGCGAATTCGTCGATGACGACCACCAGACGGGGCATCGGTTCCAGGTCCGGCCGCTCGGTGTCGCGCAGCCGCTGGTACTCCCGGACATGGCTGAGGCCCACCCCGCGCAGCGCGTGTTCGCGGTGGCGCAGTTCGGCTTCCAAACAGCGCAGCGCTCGCTCGCCGAGTTGCTCGTCAAGGTCGGTGACCAGCCCGACGGCGTGCGGCAACCGGGCGCACTCGTCCATCGCCCCGCCACCCTTGTAGTCGACCAGGACGAAGTTCAGGTGCTCGGGGTCGGCGTACATCGCCATGCTCGCGACGAGCGTGCGGAGCAGTTCACT
>JAODNL010000017.1 GCA_025465405.1 Pseudonocardiales bacterium
GCGTCTCACCGGCGGGCTCCGGCGCGAGCACGTCGAGTCCATCGAGAACGCCCAGCTCGCCGGCCAGGCGGATCGTCAGGTCGAGGCGGATCGGGTTGAGCGGATGGTCGCCGAAGTCGTAGGCCAGATAGCCGTCGTCCCAGATCGCGCTCGCCCGGCAACCCATGGTCGAAACGGTATCCCGTTCCGGGGGCGAGCCGGCTACGCGAGCGCCTGGGCCAGATCGTCCAGCAGATCCTCGACGTTCTCGATACCGACGGACAGGCGCACCAGGTCGTCGCGTACCTCCAGCGGCGAACCGACCACGCTGGCGTGGGTCATCCGTCCGGGGTGTTCGATCAGCGACTCGACCCCGCCGAGCGATTCGCCCAGGGTGAAGATGCGGACCAGCTCGCAGACTTTCACCGCGGCTTCCTCGCCGCCGCGCAGGGTGAACGACACCATGCCGCCGAAGCCACTCATCTGCCGCACGGCGACGTCGTGCCCGGGATGCGCGGGCAGTCCCGGGTAGAACACCTCGCCGACCGCGGGGTGGTGCAGCAGGAAATCGACGATCTGCTCGGCGTTGGCGCAGTGCCGGTCCATGCGTACGCCCAGCGTCTTGACGCCCCGCAGCACCAGCCACGAGTCGAACGGTCCCGCGACCGCGCCCATCGCGTTCTGATGGAAGGCGAGCTCCTGGCCCAGCTCGGCATCCGCCGTGACGAGGGCACCGCCGACGACGTCGGAATGTCCACCCAGGTACTTGGTGGTCGAGTGCACCACGACGTCAGCACCCAGTTCGACAGGGCGCTGCAGGTACGGCGAGGCGAACGTGTTGTCGACGACCAGACGGGCCCCGGCGCCTCGCGTGATCTCGGCCAGCGCGGCGATGTCCGCGATGCCGAGCAGCGGATTGGTCGGGGTCTCGCACCAGACCACCCGGGTGCTCTCGCGCAGCGCGGCGCGGACCGCGGCCAGGTCGGCCAGCGGGACCGGTGTGTAGTCCAGTCCCCACTTCGACAGGACCTGGGCGACGAGGCGGAACGTGCCGCCGTACGCGTCGCCCGGCAGGATCACGTGGTCGCCGGGGCGGCACACGGCGCGCAGCAGGGTGTCCTCCGCGGCGAGCCCGCTCGCGAAGGCCAGCCCGCGCGTGCCGCCCTCGAGCGCGGCAAGCGCTTCCTCCAGCGCCGCCCGCGTCGGGTTGGCGCTCCGGCTGTACTCGTAACCGCTACGCAGGCCGCCGACGCCGTCCTGCTTGTACGTCGAGGTCTGGTAGATCGGCACGGTGACGGCGCCGGTCAGGGGATCCGGGTCCTGCCCCGCATGAATGGCCCGCGTGTCGAACCCCAACCCGTCAGTCATGACTGGACCGTACCTGCGGCGACCGGGGGCTTCCTGCTGTCCCCGAACAGGTCCGCCAGCGGCAGCGGCAGTTGCCACAGCCGCATGCCGGGCTCGAGCAACCACAGCCGCGCGGCCATCAGGTGCACCAGCCGCAGGGCGCTGCTGATCAGCAGCACCGCGATCGGCACCTCGACGAACCCGGCCGTTGCGACGGAGACCCAGATGTCGTCCGGGCCGGCCGTGGTGAGGTCGAACCAGGCGTCACACAACAGCAGGATCCCGGACGCGAACGTCGTCAGCACGAGCATCTGCCGCCGTAGCGCGCCCAGCAGCGCGGTCACCAGGAACATGGCGACCAGCACCGCGTCGAAGCCGACCCAGGTCACCGACCAGTTCCGCGCGACGTAGCGATCCGGAAGGCTCAGCCCGAGATACACCGTCCACGGCACGAGCGCCGCGGCACACACGATCAGGAACGTGAGGCGGTGACGACGCAGCTTGCGCACGGCGGTCGCCGAGCCGACCAGCTCGCTGGTGGGCCGGGCCAGCCGCATGATCAACTCTTGGCGTTCGTGGGGCGACAGCTCGGCGATCGCGGCGTCGCTGATCTCGAGGAAAGGCATGCGGGCCTCAGTGCGCCGCGAGGTAACCGAGCAGGTCCTGCCGGGTGATCACACCGGCCGGCTTGCCGTCCACGTGCACGAGCAACGCCCCGGCATCCGAGAGCGCCGCGATCGCCGCGGACACCGGCTCGCCCGACCCGACGATCGGCAGCGGCGGCGACATGTGCGGTTCCAGGCCGTCTGCGAGCGACGCCGTGCCGCTGAAGAGCGCGTCCAGCAGCGCCTTCTCCGACACCGAGCCGACCACCTCACCGGCGGTCACCGGAGGTTCGGCCCGCACGACCGGCAGCTGCGAGACCCCGTACTCGCGCAGGATGTCGATGGCATCTCGCACCGTCTCGTTCGGGTGCGCGTGCACCAGGGTCGGGGTCTCCCCCGACTTGCCGCGCAGCACGTCAAGCACGGTCGTCTCGCCGGACGCGCTGAGGAAGCCGTAGTCGGCCATCCACGTGTCCGAGAAGATCTTGGAGAGGTAGCCGCGGCCGCCGTCGGGCAGCAGCACGACGACGACGTCGTCCGGGCCGCCGCGCTCGGCGACCCGCAGCGCCGCCACCACCGCCATGCCGCACGAGCCGCCCACGAGCAGGCCCTCCTCACGGGCCAGCCGACGCGTCATCCCGAACGAGTCGCCGTCGGACACCGCGATGATCTCGTCGCAGATGTCGCGGTCGTAGGTCGTCGGCCAGAAGTCCTCGCCGACCCCCTCGACGAGGTACGGGCGGCCCGTCCCGCCCGAGTACACCGAGCCCTCCGGATCGGCTCCGACGATCCGCACCGCGCCGCCGGACTTCTCCTTCAGATAGCGACCCGCCCCGCTGATCGTGCCGCCGGTGCCGACGCCCGCGACGAAATGCGTGATGCGGCCGTCGGTCTGCTCCCAGAGCTCAGGACCGGTCGTCTCGTAGTGCGAGCGCGGGTTGTTCGGGTTGGCGTACTGGTCCGGCTTCCACCCACCCGGGGTCTCGCGGGCGAGCCGGTCGGACACCGAGTAGTACGACCGCGGGTCCTCCGGGGCGACGGCGGTCGGGCAGACGACGACCTCGGCGCCATACGCCCGCAGCGTGTTGATCTTGTCGCCGCTGACCTTGTCCGGGCAGACGAAGATGCAGTTGTATCCGCGCTGCTGGGCGATCAGCGCGAGCCCGATCCCGGTGTTTCCGGACGTGGGTTCGACGATCGTGCCGCCGGGCCGCAACTCGCCGGAGGCCTCGGCGGCGTCGATCATCCGCATGGCGATTCGGTCCTTGACCGAGCCGCCGGGATTGAAGTACTCGACTTTGGCCAGCACGGTAGGGGCCAGGCCCGCCGTGACACTGCGCAGCCGGACGAGCGGGGTGTTGCCGATCAGGTCGACGAGCGATTCGGAGTAGCGCATGACCGGCACGTTAGCCTCCGAGTGCAGACCAGAGGGAGAGCATGAGTAGAGCAAGTCGAGCCCGCAGGATCGCGACCGCGGCCGCATATGGCGGTGGCGGTCTCGGCGCATTGGGCGCGTTGGGCGGTGCCGCCCTGTTCGGGCTCATCGTCGGCGAGACGAAACTGGCCCGGCGCCGGATCCCCCAACCGGAGAGCCCGCCGCCGGTGTCGCACGACACGACCTGGGCCGCCGTCGGGGTGAGCTTGAGCCTTCCGCCGCTGCGCCTGGCGATGATCGGTGACTCCACGGCGGCCGGTTACGGCGTGCATCGCGACCGGGACACCCCCGCCGCGCAGCTCGCGATCGGCATCTCGGACGCGGCGCGGCGGCCGGTACACGTCACCAACGTCGCGGTAATCGGTGCCGAGTCGCGTCACCTGTCGGCGCAGCTCGACGAACTCGGCGCGATCCAGCCAGACCTCGCCGTGATCATGATCGGTGCGAACGACGTCACCCATCGGATCAAGGCGGAGGATTCGGTGCGCGACCTGGAGGACGCGGTTCACCGGCTGGCTTCGGTCGGTGCCGCGGTCGTCGTCGCGACCTGCCCGGATCTCGGCACGATCCGGCCGCTCGCCCAACCGCTGCGCTACGTCGCGCGCCGGCTGTCGCGCAACCTGGCCGCTGCCCAGACGATCGCGGTGGTCCGTGCCGGGGGCCGGACCGTCTCGCTCGGGGACCTGCTCGGTCCGCTCTTCGCCTCCCGGCGCGAGCTGTTCAGCGACGACCAGTTCCATCCCTCCGCAGCCGGTTACGCCACCGCGGCCGAGGCGATCCTGCCCTCGGCGCTGGACGCGCTGGGCGTGCCGACCCGGGCCCGCT
This sequence comes from Pseudonocardiales bacterium, assembly GCA_025465405.1. Taxonomy (GTDB): domain Bacteria; phylum Actinomycetota; class Actinomycetes; order Mycobacteriales; family Jatrophihabitantaceae; genus RYN-117. The sequence continues at coordinate 4,192 of JAODNL010000017.1, forward strand.
CGGCCAGCACGTTCACGACTCGCCGGGCCAAGCCGGTCGCCAAGGCAGCCGCCCAGGCCGCGGCCCGCCCCGGCAGCGAGGTGGCCGCAGCCGAGCG
>JAODNL010000018.1 GCA_025465405.1 Pseudonocardiales bacterium
CGCAACGCATCCGGCTCCGGCGCCGCCACCACGACAAAGGCCGTACCGGGCGTCTTCAGCAGCTCGTACGTGTGCTGGGCACGCTCTCGGAAACCGCCGAACATCGATTCGAGCGCCGCGACGAACGACGAGATGTCACTGAGCAACTCGCCACCGAGGATCTTCGTGAAGACTCTGGCGAACATGCTGACCGACGCAGTGACGACCTTGAAGTAGGCCTGGCCCCCGGCGCGCGCCGGTGCGGTCAGCATCCGGATCATCCGCCCGTCGAGGAACCGCCCGAGCCGATTCGGCGCGTCGAGGAAATCCAGCGCCGAACGCGACGGCGGCGTGTCGACGACGATGAGGTCCCATTCGTTCGCGCTGGCGAGCTGCCCCAACTTCTCCCTCGCCATGTACTCCTGCGTCCCGGCGAACGACGAAGACAGCGATTGGTAGAAGGGATTCTCGAAGATCTGCGCGGCCCGTTCCGGTGTCGAGTGTTCGGCGACGACCTCGTCGAAGGTTCGCTTCATGTCGAGCATCATCGCGAAGAGCTGGCCGTTCTCCACGCCCTTCACCTCGCGTGGGGTGTTGTCCAGTTCGGTCAGGCCCATCGACTGGGCCAGCCGGCGCGCGGGATCGATCGTCAGCACGACGGTGCGCCGCCCTGCCTCGGCGCCGAGCAGCGCCATCGCCGCGGCCATGGTCGTCTTGCCCACCCCGCCGCTGCCGCACGTGACGACGATCCTGGTGCTGGGGTCGCGGACGAGCGCGGCGAGGTCGAGCGGCCGGCGGGTCACGCGGCACCTCGGGTGAAGAAGGCCGCGAGTTCAGTGAGCTCACCGAGCTCGACCGGTGGATTGAGGTCGGGCAGTTCGATGCGCGGCACATGGACAGCGTCGAGGCGTTCGGCGTTCTCGGCTTCGATGCGCTGCCGCTTCGCGTACTCGATCATCTCCCGCGCGAGCGCCGGCGCATACGTGACCGGGACGTTCACCTTTCGCAGGCCGGTCGCCAGCAGCTTGACATCGACGGTGTCGTCCGGGCCGAGCTGCTCCGGTTCGATGAGCGCGGGCCGCGCGCGGTTGACCACGACCGCGCCGAGCCGAAACCCGGCAGCCGTGAGCTCACTCGCGGCGTCGATCGTCTCCTGTACCGGCATCTCTTCGAGCAGCGTGACGAGGTGGACGGCCGTCTGCGGACCGTGCAGCAGCTCGATCACGCCCGCGCTCTGCCGGTTGATCGGCCCGAACTTGGTCAGGTTCGCGACCTCGCGGGTCGCATCCAGGAACTGGCGGATCCGTCCGGTCGGTGGCGCGTCCAGCACGACCGCGTCGTAGGCGAGGTGGCCGTCGGGATTGGTGCGGGTGACCGACTCCTTGACCTTGCCGGTGAGCAGGACGTCGCGCAGCCCTGGCGCAAGTGTCGTGACGAAGTCGACGGCACCCATCCGCTTCAGGGCGTGCGCGGATCGCTTGAGCCCGTAGAACATGTCGAGGTACTCGATCATCGCCTGCTCGGCGTCGATCGCGAGTCCCCACAGCTGGCCGCCGCGTCCGGTGGTGGCGAGCCGGTGCTCGGCATAGGGCAGCGGAGGCGTGTCGAACAGCTGCGCGATCGCCTGCCGTCCCTCGACCTCGATCAGCAGCACCTTGCGACCGCCGGAGGCCAGCGCCAGCGCGAGCGCGGCGGCGACGGTGGTCTTGCCGGTGCCACCCTTGCCGGTGACCACGTGCAGCCGCGCGCGGGGTGGGATACCTGCGACGAGCTCGGCCGTCGCTGCGGGCGCAGCGGTCGTGGTAGCGACCATCCAACCAGCCTAAGAGACGGCACGGCTGCCGGCCGAGTCGGCGGGACGACGTCACAGGGGCGGAGCCGATACGGTCGCTGCCATGGGAAGCGCATTGTCGAAGCTGACCGAGATGGGCGTCACGCTGCCCACGGTGGTGCCGCCGTTGGCGGCCTACGTCCCGGCGACGCGGTCCGGTTCGCTGGTGTTCACCGCCGGCCAGCTGCCGATGACCGACGGTCACCTTCCGGCGACGGGGAAGGTCGGCGGCGAGGTGACCGCCGACGAGGCGTATCTGCTGGCCCGGATCAGCGCCTTGAATGGGCTGGCGGCAATCCATGCGCTGGTCGGGCTGGACTCGGTCGTGCGGATCGTCAAGGTCGTCGGCTACGTCGCCAGTACCACTGACTTCACCGGCCAGTCGGCGGTCGTCAACGGGGCGTCGGAGCTGCTCGGCGAGGTGTTCGGCGAGGCCGGCGCGCATGCCCGCTCGGCCGTCGGTGTCGCAGCGCTGCCGTTCGACGCCCCGGTCGAGATCGAGCTCGTCGTCGAGGTCCGATGAGCACTGTTCCTATCAACGATGCGGCGACGGTCGTCCTGTTGCGGGACGGGGCTGGCGGCGCTAGCGGCGCTGGCGGCATCGAGGCGTGGCTGCTCACTCGGGTGACCCAGATGGCCTTTGCCGCCGGCATGACCGTATTTCCCGGCGGCCGCGTCGAGCCCACGGACGCGGACCTTCCGATCGTCGGCGCCGGGTGTACCGAGACGGCCGCCCGGTTCGGCTGCGACGAGTCTCTGGCACGGGCACTGATCGGCGCCGCGGTACGCGAGACGTTCGAGGAGACCTCCGTGTTGCTCACGGCGCCGCCGGCCGTGCTGCCCGACGCGCGATCGGACGTCGAGCAGGGACGGGTCGGCTTCGGTGACTTCCTCCGCGAGCACGGCCTGAGCGTGGACGCCGACGGGCTGCACCCGTGGGCGCGCTGGATAACCCCGGCCGGCGAGAGCCCGCGCCGGTACGACACCCGCTTCTTTCTCGGCGCGCTGCCCGACGGCGCCGCGGCGCAGGACGTGACGAGCGAGGCGTCCGCGGCGTCCTGGATTCCCGTGGGCGTCGCGCTCGAACAGGCGCAGCGTGGCGAGCTGATGATGCTGCCGCCCACGCTCGCGACGCTGGCCTCGCTCGTCCCGTTCGCGACGGTGGCTGAGGCGATGGCGTCCGCGGCGGCGCGCACGCTGGAGCCGATCAATCCGATCATCCGGATCACCGACGACGGCCAGGTGATGGCCGACCTGCCCGACGGCTCGTCGATCACCGTCCCGCGGCGGATGACCCGATGACGCATCCGGTCTACGAAGCCTTCCGGCCGGTCACCCCCCTGGCCGGCGTCGTGCTCGCGGCCAACCCCGGCCCGATGACGCTCGACGGCACCAACAGCTGGGTGCTGCGCGCGCCGGACGCCCGCGAGGCGATCGTCGTCGACCCGGGTCCGGACGATACGGCCCATCTCGCCGCCGTGGCCGCCGCGGCCGGGCGGGTCGCGACGATCCTGCTGACCCACGGCCATCCCGATCACAGCGACGGTGCCCGCCGCCTGCACGAGACCACCGGGGCGCCCGTCCGCGCCCTGGACCCGGCGCACCGGCTCGGTTCGGAAGGGCTGGTCGAGGGCGACGTAGTGGCTGCCGGCGGCGTCGAGGTCCGGGTGTGGGCGACGCCGGGTCACTCGTCGGACTCCCT
>JAODNL010000033.1 GCA_025465405.1 Pseudonocardiales bacterium
CCGCGTCCACACCGAGCCCCGGGCCCGCGTCCCCACCCGGCACCGGCAGCTCGTGGCCGCGCCCGCCCGCCCAGCCGGCGGCAGGGAGCCAGCCGATCACGTCGGCCCAGCGGTTCACGTCGGCTCAGCCGGCCGCGCCCGCTCAGCCGGCGCCGATCCAGCGATTCGCCTCGCCCGCCGTGCCTACCTCGTCGGTCTCCACCGCCTCTGCCGTCGAGCGGGGGGCGTCGCGCTCCGCGCCGGCAGCACGCTCCGATGCCGCATCACCCGGCCTGCACCGCGCGAGCGCCCCGAGCGCCGTGGCCGGGATGGCCGCTGGCACGGCCGGCACGGGACTCGTCGGCGGCGCCGAAGCCGGGCCGAGCCCGACGGTGCGGCGCTCCCACGAACCACGCGGGCTCGGCGTCGCGAGCTACCGCCCGCTCCGCAACGCCGCACGCCCCGGAGTGGAGCTCCGGCCCGCGGTGTCAGTCCAGCGATTGCCCGCACGGGGCGCGGCCACGGCCTGGGTGCCAGGCACGCCGAGCCGGCCCGACGTCACCGTCGCGGCGCAGTTCTCACCCGCCGGCCCCCCCGTCGCCAGGCAGGCAGCCGGGCAGGGCACCGGCGGGGCTACCCGGCCGGCCGCCTCCTCCGCCTCGGCCGCCTCGTCCGGCTCCTCCGCCTCGTCCGCCTCCTCCGCGACGCCGGAGACCGCCGGAGCACCGCTGCCGGCAGCACCAGCCGGGATCATGCGGTCGATGCCGACTCCCGCCGCACCCGGCCTGTCCGCCGTCGCCATGCCGGACCTGTTCACAGTTCACCGCAGCCCGGCACGCGGCGCGCAACCACACCGGCCCGGCTCGCTCGCCACTGCCTTCGGCCCGGCCGACCCGATCCGCCCGTCCACCGCGGGCGGGCCGTTCACCGCGGGCAACCCGTCCACCGCGGCCGCACCGATGGCCACCGCAGCGTCCAGCTCCGCCGTCGCGCACGCGGCGACGAGCCGCGGCGCTTCCAGCGCCCCGCAGCGAAAGGCCGGACCAGCGCGCGCCACCGTGCTACCCCGCTCGTACCTGCCGGCGCCGCCGCCGGTGAGTGTCCGGCGCACGCCGGCCACAGTCGCGCCACCGGAGTCGGCCGTCGCCCGCGGAACGTCGTCGACCAACCGGGCAGCTGTCGTGGCGAGTGCCGATGCCGTCCTGCGCCGCTCGACGTTCGTCGAGTCGACGGCCGGGCTGTTCCGTGCGGCCGATTCGACTGCCCCCATGATCAGACGGCTCGACGAAGGACAGGCGGTATCGCCCATGCCCGACCAGTTACCCAGCCTGATGCGCGTCGCCGACTCCGGATACGACGTCTGGCCGGGGTCGGGCCAGGACGACCATGACGACGACCTCTCCGTCCCCAACAGCGGTCGTCAACTCGACGAACTGGTGGACAAGGTCGTGGAGCGGATCGAGCAGCGCGTGGTCGACGAACTCGAGCGCCGGGGCCGCCGGCAGACACCAGGGGCGTTCTGATGGCCGAGTTGGAGAAGGCGTTCCTCGAGATCGAGGGCGGCGAGCGGGTGCCCTGCCTGTTCAACCCGGAGACCATCAGCGTCGGCCGGCGCAACAACTGGGCCTCCGATCCGATGCCGGGCAAGGGCGTGCCCAAACTGCGCTACACCGGTGCGGACTCCGGCTGGATGCGCCTCGATCTCATCTTCGACACCACCAGCGACGGCACGGCGGTGACGAAGTACACGGGCAAGATCCTCGGGCTGATGGACGTCGACAAGAACCTGCCGGGGACGAACGAGACGACGAACAACGCACGGCCGCCGACGGTGACCTTCCACTGGGGCGACCTGCACTCGTTCGTCGCCGTCGTTCGCGATCTGGCCGTGACGTTCACCTATTTCTCCTCGACCGGAGTTCCGCTGCGCGCGCAGATGCGGTTGGAGCTCCGGCAGTACGACCAGTCGAATGCGTTCGGGCCGCAGAACCCGACCTCGGGCACGCCCCGCCCGCACCGGGTGCACCGCGTGCAGCCGGGCGAGACGCTCGATCGGATCAGTGCCCGGTACTACGGCGACTCGACCCGCTGGCGCCTGCTCGCCAGTGCGAACGGGATCGAGGACCCGCTCGCGATCCGCCCGGGCTCGCTGCTGAGCGTTCCTCGGCTGGAATCGAGGTGAGTACAGCCGTCGGCGCCATGGCGCCGGTGCTCACGCTCAACGGCCAGCCCGCACCGCACAACGTGATCAACGAACTCGTGCAGGTCCGCGTCGAACGCGGGCTCGGTCTCATCGGGCGCGCGACAATGCGGTTCAACGATCCCGGCTACATGCTGTCGGCCACGGCCACGTTCGAGCTGGGCACGGACGTCAAACTGTCAGTGCCTGAGAGCAATGCCCTCGTGGAGGGCACGATCACCGGGGTGTCGCTCGAGCAGGTGTCCGGAGCGCATCCCGAGCTCGTCGTTGTGGTCGACGACGCCGCGTACAAGCTGTCCCGGGGCACCCAGGTGACGACGTATCTCACCATGTCTTACTCCGAGGTGATCAGCAAGCTCGCGCAGCGGCACGGGCTGCAAGCCAGCGTCGAAGCGACGACGCAGCAGCACGAGTACCTGTTGCAGGCCAGCAGCGACCTCGAGTTCTTGAACAGCATCGTCGAGCGAGCAGGCCTCTGCTGGTGGGTCGACGCCGAGGTTCTGCACGTCAAGAAGGTCGCGCTCGGCGAACCCGCCGTCGCGTTGGAGCTCGGCGACTCGCTGTTCGACTTCTCGGTGCGCGCGTCCGGTCTTCGGCCGACCGGCGTGAAGGTCGGCGGGTGGGATCCCACGGCGCAGGCTAACGTGGTCGGCGTAGCGGGAACTCCCGCTGGCGGCAGCGCCGCGTTCCTTAGCAAGTACGTGGGCAACCGTCCGGCGTCGGCGTTGTCGGAGGCACCTGCCGCTGTGTCCGGCTGGTCACCGGCCGACCAGGGCGAGGCGAAGGACATCGCCGATTCCCTCTACGCCGACTGGGCCGCCGCAGCGGTGGTCGCGCGCGGGACGTGTCACGTCAGCGACCTCATCAAGCCGGGTGTGACGATCAAGGTCACGCACGCGGGACCGGCGTCGGGCACGTACCTCGTCACCGAGCTCGAGCACGTCTACAACAGCGCCGGGTTCATCACGAAATTCACGGCCGGTCCGTTGCGCCCGGCCGGTCTGGTCGACACGCTCGGAACTGCCGTGCCCGATCCCGGGTTCGTCATCCCAGGTCTGGTCGTCGCCAAGGTCACCGACGTGACGGACCCGGACAACGTCGGCCGCGTGCGAATCAAATACACCGCGGTGAACGGGGAGATAGAGAGCCCGTGGGCGCGCGTGGTCTCCCTCGGCGCCGGACCGGAGCGCGGGATGGTCTTTCAGCCGGAGCCGTCGGACGAGGTGCTCGTCGGTTTCGAGCACGGCGACAGCCGGCGGCCGGTCGTTATCGGTGGCTTGTTCAGCAAGGCGAACGCCCTGCCGACCGCTGGATCGGGTGTTGTCGACCGGAAGGTGGATTTCCGCCGGATCACCTCGCGCAAGAATCACGTGCTCGAAATCGGCGACGGCGAGTCCTCCGCCGAACAGCACTTCTTGCTCAAGCTGGGCACCGCCGAGCACAAGCTGCGACTGGGGGCCGATGCCTTCCTCATCGAGATCGCGGACGGGATGCCCCTGACGATCAAGGCCGGAAGTGCGAAGTTCGACATCAGTAAGGCCGGCGACGTGACGATCGAGGGCAAGAACGTCAACATCAAGGCGACCGCCGGCGCGATCAACCTCGAAGGGACGACGGATGCCACCCTGAAGGCCACGAAGGGCGCCAACGTCCAAGGCATGACCGTCGCGGTCAAGGGATCGGTGACGAGCGAGGTCGAGGGCGGCGCGCAGCTGACGCTCAAGGGCGGGATGGTGCAGATCAACTGATGAGTGAGATGGTGCCCAGCCGACCCCAGGAAGTGACGCGCTACGACGCGACCTTCGTGGGCCGCGGCTTCAGCTGGCCGATGTCAGTCGACCACACCGGCGCGATCAAGATGACCGAGGCCGCCGAGGACAGCGAGCGCTCGATGCGGATCGTGTTGATGACCGCGCCGGGTGAGCGGGTGATGCGGCCGCAGTTCGGCTGCCGCATCTGGGATCTGCTCTTCGAACCGGTGACTCCGAACCTGCTGGGGTTGATCGCCGAGGCCGTGCGTGAGGCGATGGCCCAGTGGGAGCCGCGCGTCGAGGTCGACGACGTGAGCCCGTTGCCCGACAGCGACGACGGTGCGCTCGTACGCGTCCAGATCAGCTATCGGATTCGAGCGACGAACGACCGTCGCAACCTGGTTTATCCGTTCTACGTCATCCCACACGATTCTGAATAGCGAGCCGTCCCATGCCCCTACCTGCACCTGAGCTCGACGATCGCAAGTTTCAGGACATCGTCGACGAGGCCAAGCGACTGATCCCCCGCTACTGCCCGGAGTGGACCAACCACAACCTCTCCGACCCCGGCGTCGCGCTCATCGAGTTGTTCGCGTGGATGAGCGAGATGGTGCTGTTCCGCGTGAACCAGGTGCCGGAACGGCTGTACGTCCACTTCCTCAACATGGTCGGCGTCGAGCCGTTCCCGCCCTCGGTTGCCCGGGTGGACGTGACGTTCTGGCTGTCCGCGGTCCTGGACGCGCCCGTCGTCGTGCCCGCTGGCACGCAGGTGATGACGGCGGCCGGCGCCAGCAGCGGCAGCAGCGAGGCCGTCGTCTTCACGACCGTGCGCGAGCTCGCGATCGCTCCGCCCGAGCTGCGGGCGGCGAAGACGGTGACCGCTGCCGACGACCGCGTCATCGACGTCTGGGACGACCTGCGCTTCGACGTGATGGGGGTGCGCTGCTTCGCGTCCGAGGAACTGACGCCGGGTGACGCGTTCTACCTCGGCTTCGCGCGCAGCCTGGCCGGCACGATGCTGCGGCTGTCGATCACCGCTCAGGCCGAGGGTATCGGCGTCGATCCCCGCAACCCACCGCTGATGTGGGAGGTCTGGAACGGCGAGGCCTGGATCACCGCGTACGTCAACGACGACTCGACGGGCGGACTCAACCGAGCCGGCGAGATCGTGCTTCTCGTCCCGCTCGAGCACGAGATGATGACGATCGGCAACACGGCGGCGTACTGGTTGCGGGCGCGGCTGGTCGCCCCGCAGTCCGGCCAGCCCACGTACCAGGCCTCGCCGCGCATCCGGGCCGTGACGGCGGCGACGCTCGGTGGAACCGTCGGCGCGGAGCACGCCGAGAACATGCCGCTCGAGACCATCGGCCGCAGCGACGGTGGCCCGGCCCAGTCGTTCGCCGTCTCGCACATGCCGGTCCTGCCGCGGCACACCGGCGAATACGTGCGCGTCACCGACAGCGACGGTGCGAGTGACTGGACCGAGGTCGAGGACTTCACCCGCTCCGGGCCGCTCGACAAGCATTTCGTCTGGGACAGCGGTAGCGGCGTCGTGCGCTTCGGTCCGCGGGTGCGCTATCCCGACGGCTCGGTCCGCCAGCACGGCATGATCCCGCGCGACGGCGCGCAGATCACCGTCACCGGGTACCGCCACGGAGGCGGCGCGCGGGGCAACGTCGGCGCCCGCACCCTCACCGTGATGCGCTCGACCGTCCCGTACGTCCGCGGCTCGATCAACCTCGCGCCGGCCATCGGCGGCGTCGACGCCGAGACGGTCGCCGAGGCCAAGGTGCGCGGGCCGCTGACCCTGCGTACCGGCCAGCGAGCAGTGACCGCGGGTGACTTCGAGCGGCTGACCCTCGAGTCGTCGCCCGAGGTCGCGCGGGCCCGCTGCCTGCCGACCACGCGCGGCAACGGCTCGGTGCGCCTGCTCGTCGTACCCGAGGTGCGCGGCGACGCGAACCGCCACCAGCTGGACGATTTCGCGATCGCCGCACCGCTGATGCGCCGCATCACCGATCACCTCGACGGGCACCGGCTCGTCGGTAGCGCGGTCGAGGTCGCCACGCCGTACTACCAGGGCGTTTCGGTCGTGGCGCTCGTGCACGCCGGGCCGGGTCGGCCGGCCGGCTTGGTGCGCCAGCGTGCGGTCGAAGCCCTGACCCGCTACATCAACCCGCTCACCGGCGGCCCGGACGGCACCGGCTGGCCGTTCGACGCCGACATCAACGCCGCCGTCGTCACCCAGATCCTGGAATCGATCGAGGGCGTCGAGCGCGTCGACGAGGCGTTGCTGTTCGAGTACGACCTGCGTACCGGCCAGCGACTCGGAGCCGGCAAGGACGTCATCCGCCTGGACCAGCACTCGCTGTTCATTTCGGCGGCCCATCAGGTCGTGGTGCGATGACCTCCATCGTCCCGCGCAACAACCTGCTGCCCGACGGGGTCCGCAGGGCGCCGCGCAGCCCGCACTGGATGCTCAACCAGCTGCCCGTCGGCATGCTCGACGGCGACTTCTTCGTGCGGTTCGTGTCGATCTTCCAGGAGCTGGGCTCAAGCCTGTTCGAGAACGCGGACAACATCGACAACCTGGCGGATCTCACCGTCGCCCCGGACGCGATGGTGCGCTGGCTCGGCTCGTGGATCGGTGTCGAGGCGATCGACCCGTCGCTGCCGGACGAGCTGCAGCGGCGCATCGTGCGCAGCTCGGCCAACACGCTGACCTGGCGCGGCACCGCGTCCGGGCTGAGGCGCTTCCTCGAACTGGCCAGCGGCGGCCCGGCCGAGGTCAGCGACGGCGGCGGGGTCTGGCGCGACGGCGACGCGCCGGAGGACACCGCATGGGTGACAATGACGGTGGAGTCGACCGGATGGATGCCCGAAGCGGACTTCGTGACGCTGGTGCGCGACGAAGTGCCGGCGCACGTGCGGGCCGAGTTGTACGTAGGCTCACGCTGCGTCTGGCGCTCGGATGGGGAGGTGCACGATGAGTGAGCTGCTGCCAGTGGATGATCAACCCACGATGACGACGTCCGAACCGCTCTACCCGCCACCAGTGACGGCTCTGGAGCCCGCACCGGCTCGCGAAGCCCTGGCGGCTGCCGAGCCGGCACATGCCGAGCCGGCACATGCCGAGCCGGCACATACCGAGCCGGCACATACCGAGCCGGCACATACCGAGCCGGCATATGGCGTGCCGGCACCGGCCGAGCCCGCGGTCGTGCCCACGGTCATGGCCGCCGCGGTGCCGGCCGCGGCGACCGAGGTGATCACCTGTCCCGAATGCGGTACGACCGCGATGGTCACGCTCAACCGGCGCGAGGCCCGCGACTTCTGCCGTCAGTGCGACTACCCGCTGTTCTGGACGGCGTCGCGCGTGCTCGACGGCCGTTCGGACCCGAACGACCAGGCGCTGCGCCGGCTGCCCGGCACGGTCGGGCGAGCGACGGTCGCATCGCTTACGTGCCCGCATTGTTCCGAGCCGAACGCGGTGTCCGCGCAGACCTGCGTGCGGTGCGGGCTGCCGATGAAGATCGTCGAGGCACCGCCGCCGCCGGCCCCCGTCTACGTCGCGCCGCCGCCCGCGCCGGTGTACGTCGAGGAGCCCGAGCACGGCGTGCCGTGGTGGGTGTGGGCGCTGATCGCGATCGGGCTCGCGGCGACGATCACCCTCGTGGTCCTGATCTTGACGCACACGATCGGCTGATCCCCCAGCCCCTTTCGCGATCTTGATAGTGATAGCGCGTCATGACGCGCCACGAATATCAAGATCGCGGCTAGGGCACCATGTTCACAGTTACCGCAGCGGTCCCGGCGGCGACGTCGAAGTTCGCGCTGCCCGTGGACGTCGTGGTGGTCGGCGGGCTCCCTGCCGTCACCACGTCAGCTGAGGCATCCACCGTCCAGCCGGTGCCGTACGGAATGTTGGTGAAGACCGCAGTGGTCTCGCCGTTGGCGCCACCGGTCACGGTCGCGGCCGCCGGTGCCGTGGCGGTGCTACCGCTCGGCGGCGTCAGCGTGACGGTCGCGTCCTGGTTGTGAGGGAGCCGAAGCCCGCTCAGATGCACCGTCACGGTCACCTTTGCGCTCAGTTCGGTAAGCGTGATGATCTGCGCCGGCGCGGCGGACGTGACCGTGGCCGTGTTCGTCGGCCAGCCGGCCCCGCGGACGGCGTCGGCGGTGACAAGTTGGCTGCTGTTGAGCCAGATCGGCAGTGCGGTGCTCACGCCGACGGGGAAGGCCGTATCGGTGTAGATCGGGCTGGCCACGGGGCCGACCTTGATCGTGACCACGCTCGGTGCCGTATCGAGTGCGACCTTGACGGCATTCACCCTGACGCTCGGTTGGTACTCGTTCAGCGTGAAGCCGGGTGTGACGTCGGCAGTTCCGGTGCCCGGGACCTCGAACCCGCTCGCGCAGCTGCCGGCGCCGCTGTCCATGGTGATCGTGCCGTAGTGGTTGGTCGGCAGCGCGATCGTGAACGACCAGCAGCCGAAGGGAACCTGGGCGAAGGACCAGGTGTTGTCGTTCGAGCCGTTCGAGCCGGCGGCGTTGGGCGTCAGCTGCCAGGTCGGGTCGCTCGTCGACGTGATCTTGACGTCCAGCCAGCCGCTCATGCTGTCGTTCGCCGGATGCAGCACCGTGACGGTCACGTTGTGGGTGACGCGATCGAGGGTCGCGGTGGGGAATGTGGCCGCCTGGCCGCCCTGAACGTTGACGAACGTGGAGCTGACCGCGCTGCGGTAGCCGTCCTTGGCCGGGATGACCGGGTTCGGCGCGCTCGAGGCGACGTTGTACCGCACGACGTACGTGCCGTTGCGGACCATCGGGAAGCTGAACGCGCCCGCCAGGCCCGCGGCGTTCGTCGTCGTCTTCGTGATGAGGGCGCCGTTGTCGGTGCCCGTGTCGACGACGAACGCGCCGCCGCCGTCCAGGTGCCCGAGGGCGACGGGCACGTCGTTGAGGGCAGTGGGCGAAGCGTTCTTGCCCGTGGGTACGTTGACGATTCCGGACACGTTGTTCTGGATCACCGGCACCGGCACGTCGAACGGTTGGGTCGAACCGAGCGGGACCGTGTACTGCGTCGAGGTCTGGGTCAGCCCGTCGCCCACGATCGTCACGATGTAGGTGGCCGGGTTGAGCGCCGCGAACAGGTACCGGTGCGTGGCCGCCACCTGCGTGTTGACGGTGAACGGCTGCCCCGTGTCGACGCGATAGAGCGTCACGCTCGCACACGTCGGCGTGGTGTCGGGGCAGGCGAACCGCGACGTCGGCCCGATCTGGATACCGACGCTGAAATCGACCGGCGTGGTGAACAGGTGATCGACCGGCAAGGCGTTCGTGCCTGAGCCGATCGTCATCTGCTGGCTGACGGCGGTGTACCCGGGTGCCGAGATGGTCACCTTCCAGGTACCGAGCTGCATGACGAACAGCGAGGACGCGCCGACGAGCTGCACGTCGCCGCTGGAGTTCGATGTCGCCGTGAGCGCGCCCGCGTTGCCGGCCGGGCACACCGGCGTGGCACCGCTGTCGTCACACTTGACGGCCGAGACCGTAGCGCCGACGAGCGGCTGGCTGGGGTAGCTCGTGTCGGTTCCGAGGTAACCGAGCAGGTTGCCGGACAGGGTGCCCAGCTGCTGGAGCTGGAACGCGGCCATCGTGCACGTGGCGGTCGCGAAGGTGCACGTCAGGGTCGTGGTCGCCGCCTTGTACCCGGGCAGGGTCGCGCTCAGGGCGTAGGTGCCGGGCCACGCCTCGCCACCGGCGGCGACGTTCGCGTCGGTCCAGGACAGCAGGCCGCCGCTGTCCGCGGTCACGTGGACCGTGCCGGATCCCGCCGCCGTCCGCCCGGTGACGGTGATCGTCGCCGCGGACAGGTCGACGCTGTTCGTCGCGGTGAGGTTCAAGCCGCTGACCGGGATCGGCACCGGCTTGACGCGCAGCGAGTTCAGGGTCGACGGCGTCAACGAGAAGTTCGGCACGTCGACGCCGCTCGTGCCCGAGCCGGCGGCGACCGATACCGATACGACGCTGGTCGCGAGCGAGAACGCCGCCTGATTGGTGCTCCTGGCGGGGATCGTGCCGCACGCGGTCGAATTGGTGTTGAAGTCGGTGTTCGGCGCGGACGTGATCGCGAAGCAGCCGTTCGTGTCGGTCTGCACGCTGATGCTGCCCGTCCGGGCGTTCGCGCCGTCGTAGCCGACCGTTCCGGTGACCGTCACCGTCACGCCCCCCACGTGGTTGGCGTTGCCGCCGCCGTAGGCGCTCACGACCTGCCCGTACACGTTCGCGAGATGCTCGGTGAGGGTCACGTGCGCCGGTGTGTCCGAGTCGGTACCCACGGACAGCCCGCTGACCGTTCCGCTCAGGGCTGTCGCGCCGTCGCTGGCAGCGACGGTGCAACTGACCGTGCCGCCGCCGGAATCGACCCCCTCGACCGTCACCGTCGTGGCGTTCGGGGGGGACGAGAACGTGCCGGTCGAGGTGCCGCCGCAGGTCGCGCTACCGGTGATCGCTCCGGGTGCGACCACCGCTCCAGTAACCGAGCTGAGGCGCGACAGCGCGATGACGACGTGCCCCTTGCGCATGACGTGCGGCGAGTAGGTGACGGTCTGGCCGTGCGTCACCGTCTGCGACGCGGTCGGTGCCGGGTTGACGTACCAGGGGTTCGTCACGACGACGTACACGTTGTACGTGCCGTCGCACAGGCTGCCGATCGTGTAGGTGTTGTCGGCGCCGATCTCCGCGTGCCCGATGTCGGGCAGCCCCTTGGACTGGCACTGCGACGGGACGGGCGGCGTGAATTCACATTTGGTCGGTGTGGGGATGCCGGAGCCGACCGGGATGGCCCATACGCAGTTGGTGTAGGGCGGATTCGGGCCGGCGGTGGCTAGGTCGCCCACCGGCCCGAGGGTGTTGATCGTCCCGGAGATGGTGTTGCCCGGGTAGAGGTTGACCTGTGGCGCCTGGGCCACGGCGTTGAGGGGAACCCGAACGTTCACCGTCGCCGGGAGGTAGCCGGTGGCGCCGATCGTGAGCCGGTAGAGACCGGGTGCGAGGCCGTTCTGGGCCGAGAGGGTGTAGCCCGTCGGGCCGACCGCGGCCGGGTGAGTGGTGGGCGACGCGGCGAACGGGTCGCTGTCCTGCGTGTGGGTGTTGACCGGCTTGCCTTGGCTGTCCAGCAGCGTGAACGTCACGTCGCACACGGCCGGGTCGGTGCACAGCGTGCCGCTCGGACTCACGGCGCTGGCGACGAATCCGGCGATCGTGGACGAGTTCGTGGTCGTCT
>JAODNL010000045.1 GCA_025465405.1 Pseudonocardiales bacterium
GAGGTGCGTCGCCCGCGGTGACTCGGTGACCTCCAGCTGGACCAGCGTCGTCGGGCCGACGAGGTCGAACAGCCGCGTGCCATCGCCGAGCACCAGCGGTGACAGGTGGATGCGGAGTTCGTCGACCAGCCTCGCCGCCAGGCACTGGTCGATGACGTTCGCGCCGCCCATGACGACGACGTCCTTGTCGCCCGCGGTCGCCTGGGCCTGCTTGATGGCGTCCGCTACTCCCTCGGTCACGAACTGGAACCTGGAGGCGAGCCGCACCTGCGCGGGCGGTTCGTGGGTAACGACGTAGCACGGCGGTGCGGCCGACTGGTTCTGGTCGTGTCCGTACCCGACGTCGTCGTTCCAGCCGTTCGGGCCGTCCACGATGTCGTACAGCCGCCGCCCCATCACCACGGCGCCGGTCCTCTCGAAGCTGTGCGCCAGCACCGCTTCGTCGACGGGGGAGCGGGGCTCCTCGAGCACCCACGCGTGGATCGCCTCGCCACCGATGCCGAGTCCGTGCTCCTGGTCCACGCCGGGTGCGGTGACGTATCCGTCCAGCGACATCGAGATGTCGGCGATCACCTTGCTCATGCTCACTCCTCTAGGGTCTGTTGTTCGGTGACGTCGATCAAACTGTCGCTACCCTGTACTTCTGGAGCGCGCACGGTCACCCGCTTACGAGCGCCCGCTGAGCATTGGCGACGGCGCTCTCGGCGGCCATTGGCGGCGTACCGGTAGGCCGGCTGAGCAGCTTCGCCGCGATCACGACGGCAACGGTGATCAGCCCGGTCGCGGTCCAGAACGCGAGGTGGTAGCCGCTGAGCAGCGCGGCGTCCTGGTTGTGACCGGACGAGGCGAGGTGATGGGTTCGCGTCGAGGACAGCGTGGCCAGCACGGCGAGGCCGAGGGCGCCGCCGATCTGGGCAGTGGTGTTGACCAGTCCCGAGGCGAGGCCGGCCTGGTGCGGTTCGACTCCGTCCATGCCGAGTCCGATGAGCGCCGGGAAGCAGGCACCGGCGCCGAGACCGAGCAGCGCCATGGTCGGCAAGAGTTGTGTCACGTAGTTGGCGTCGGCCGGCGCAACGGCGAGCAGTGCGAGCGCAACAGCCATCAGCACGAGTCCAGCCAGCGCGGCGGCACGGGCGCCGAACCTGGTGATGAGCCGCTCGGAGTACCGCACCGACAGGGTGCCCATGCAGATCGTCACGGGCAGGAACGCCAGGCCGATATGCAGC
Source organism: Pseudonocardiales bacterium (assembly GCA_025465405.1). Classification (GTDB taxonomy): domain Bacteria; phylum Actinomycetota; class Actinomycetes; order Mycobacteriales; family Jatrophihabitantaceae; genus RYN-117. The sequence continues at coordinate 1,227 of JAODNL010000045.1, forward strand.
GCGTCGTAGTGCCGCAGGTTCTGGAGGTAGAGCGTGCCGAGGAAGAACGTGCCGAACATCCCGGCCGCACCGATGAGCTGGATCAGGTTCGCGCCGACCAGGTTGCGGGAGCCGAACAGCGCGAGTGGCATGAGCGGGCTGCGTGCATATCGCTGCCGCGTAACGAATCCGGCGAGCAGCGCGACGCTGACGGCGCCGAGCGTGAGTGTCTCCGATGCCAGCCAGCCTTTCTCGGCTGCGGGCTTGACAATCGTGTAGACGGCGAGCATCAGCGCGCCGGTGACCATGCCGGCTCCGACAACGTCCGCTCCCTGGCCGAATCCCTGACCCTTGTCCGCGGGAACGAGCCGAAGCGATGCGAGCGCGACCGCGACGCCGATCGGAACGTTAACGAAGAAGATCCAGTGCCAGCTGATCGCCTGAGCGATGACGCCGCCGGCGAGCAGCCCCACCGCGCCGCCGGCCGACGCCACGAATGCGAAGACACCGATCGCCTTCGCCTGCTCCTGGGGTGCGGGGAACATCGTGACGATCATGCCGAGCACGACCGCAGAGGTCAGCGCCCCGCCCGCACCCTGGACGAACCGCGCGACGATGAGCATCTGCTGGTTCGCGGCCGTTCCGCATGCCGCGGACGCGATAGTGAAGACGGCCAGACCGATCAGGAAGATCCGGCGCCGACCGATGAGGTCGCCCAACCGGCCCGCGAGCAGTAACAGGCCACCGAACGCGATCAGGTAGGCGTTCACCACCCATGCCAGGGTGGGCGGCGTGAAGTGCAGGTCGGTCTTGATCGCGGGAAGGGCGACATTCACGATCGTCGCGTCCAACACGATCATCAGCATGCTGCCGCACAGGACGTAGAGCGCCAGCCAACGGGAACGGTCGGTATCCGCTGCCATCACGGTCGAAGTCGTCATACTCGGGACGCTAGCGTCGTCAGTCATTATTCACAAGTACTTAGTCCTAATTAGTGATTCCGTGGTAGCGTTTCGTCATGGCCACCAGCAGGACGTACGAGGACTCGTGCGGCGTCGCTCATGCCCTGGAACTCGTGGGCGAGCGGTGGGCCCTGTTGGTAGTCCGGGAACTGACGCTCGGACCGAAGCGGTTCGGCGACATCAAGGACGGGCTGCCGGGCATTAGTGCCAACGTGCTCTCGCATCGACTAGACGAGTTGGAGCAGGCCGGCCTGGTCACTCGCCGCAAGCTGCCCAAGCCCGCCGCGGTGTGGGTATACGACCTCACGGCGTGGGCCCGCGACCTCGAACCGATCATGCAGACGTTCGGACGCTGGGCAGCCCGCGACCCTCAACACCGCAAGGATCTGCACTTCGGCACCACGTCGCTGATCCTGTCGCTGCGCACCAACTTCGACCCGTCGCTGGCCGAGGGCGCGCATCTGGTCATCGCGTTGCGGCCCAATGACGAAACCTACGTCGCGACGGTCGCACGCAAGAAGCTGACCATCGAAGCCGGCGAGGCACCGGCGGCCGACGCAACGATCGCTGGCGATCCACGTGCATTCGCCGCAGTGACATACGGCGGCCGTCCCCTCGCCGACGCCGTCGGCACGGGAGACCTCGTCGTCACCGGCAACATGGCCTCGGCGGAACTGTTCCTGCACCTCTACACGCTGCCGCCCGCGGCGGGCGCTTAGCCCAGCCGACCGCTGGTCACTCATCCAGCGCGGGTAGGCATCATCAGCGGGTGATCCAGGCCGATTTGCTGGATCCCGTCGCGTCGAAGCTCGAACGGTGCGGCCGATCGACGGCTGCGCGAAGGCCTTATCCCGCACAACCCAATGGACACAACTCATCCAGCGGTACCGATTCACCGACGAGGGATAGGCGGAGTACAGGCCGGGCTGCCACGACATGCGGCAGCGGAAAGGGAATGAGCCACAGTCAGCGCCGCCGTTGAGTTAGGCATGAATCGTTGATGTCGCAGGTCCGGGAACGGGCCCACGCCGGGGCGACACCGACGACCGCAGCCGCGGCCCTCTCGTTGGACCGACATCATGGACAGCTCGGTCGAAGCTGCGACTGCGCGCCGCTCGACAGGGATGGCCGAAGGCGGAGCTGCCTCGTATTGCCGGCGGGTCGTGTGGCGACGTCGAAGACGTGGATGGGCGCTTTGCTGATCAGCGTCAGGCAGCGCGCGTCTGCTGCAGACCCAACAACCCGCTCGGCGGGCGCTCGCTCGCCGACATTTCGAGAGCCAAACATGCACACAGGCATAGCCCGAACTTCGCGCACGGCCGGACCGACCGGGCGAACACCGCTGGCGTCCGCACCTAGCCGGCGAACGTTCGATGTGCAAATCTGGCGTGTCTTGGCGCCCGGCGCGAACGATCATCGGGTGACCGTTGGGCCGCGCGGCGGACCATCCACTGCCTGAGAGGGTGAAGAGCGAGATTGCCGCGACCGTCACGACGGATCAAGTTTCGATCAGATCCGTTGACGGTTCCTGTCGACCCAGGCAGACGCGGGTCGCATCTCTAGGAACGCTTGGACTTCTCGACTAGCCGATGCAGGTCACGGGCAGTCTTCTGTGCGCTCTCGACAACCGCTCGGAAGTCCTTGTCGAGCCCCTTGCGCGCAGCCGTGCGATCAATGTGCTCGAACCGAAGATCCTTGGACGACGGCACCGGAGTACTGCTGGCCCTTGTCATTGGTCGACCTCCTCACTTGGTGACAGCGTAATACGCGGATCCGACAACCGAGCCAAAGACGCGTCTGGCAGTGCAATTACGCTGTCAGCAGGGCCAGGCCAACCTCCTGGAGGGTCTGATCAAGCTCTGTCTTGAGGGCGTCACTCATGGAACCAAGTGAGGTTCGAGGCGACTGGCTCGAGAGCGCGACGGCGCCGAGCGGAAGCCGCGGACACTCGGTGAAGACAGGAACAGCACGCACGTATCGCCACCGGGTGGCGTACGTATCCACGAGCCCGTAGGCGGGGAGGCCAGCACACATTGCCTGGACCGCCACCCAGCTTGACGTCGCTCGTAGCTCGATGGGACTAATCGAGGCAGGGTCCGTCATGATTCGGTCGGAACTCGCCAGAAGAATCGCTCGCTCTTCACCACCCTTCTTACTGGCCGGGTACAGCGACCACAGACCAAGCTGCCAAACCTCGCTGCCTATCCGAACGCCACGGGACTTGAGGAGGTCGCGCAGATCCTTGAGCCAGTCGCCCAGCCGGTCCGAAAGCGAATGCTGAACCGTGGAATAGATCGATCGGCTTTCCGTCAGGACCCCGGAGTTGAGGGATCTGTCCAGGTGGGAATTTAGCCTCGTCGAGAAGTGGCGTTGTCTCCGCGAACTTCGTTGCGATGACAGCTCATGGACAAACTGGGTGACGTCCGCGTAGTGGTTTGCGTACAAGGGCTTGATACCAAGACGCTGCCAACGCTCCGTCTCGGCTTGCTCCCACGCAGCTCGAGTTGTTGACCCAGCGTCGTGTGGTCTTACGAAGATGGCGTAATGCCGCAGGCCGTTCGCGTGTTGATATAGGTATCGCAGCATGTTCGAGTCGGTAAGACTAGCGCCGATGAAGAGGCAGCGCGACCGTGGATCGCGCAGGAAGTCAGCCATCATGCGCTGCTGCCAGCCGTGCGTTGATCTCTGCATGCGGTGGTAGTCACCCTCGCTCAAGATTACCTTGCCCCGCGACCGACTCGCGACAATTCCGTGGAGGTGGGTGACGGCGACCTCGGTGCGCCCAGGCGATCTCTGCTGTACGTAACTCTTGACCGTGGTCCACGGCCCGCCCGCAAGATTTCGAAGCGCTACCTCGAGCAGCTCGTCGTAATTGGTCGTGACGATTCGCATGTCATGCCGGCAACGAGCGTGGAGGACAGCGATCGCATTCGCAAGCGGACCAGGTCGAACCTCGTCGGGGCGTACCGCTGCGTACAGATGCTTTCGGATTAGCTCATCGAGTGACCCCCCAGACGATGCGTTCGAGGCGACAGCATCCACGAGTTCCGCAGCAAGGAGCGGGTTACCAGATGTTCGGGCGAGGAACTCCGAACCACAACCTGGCCATGTCGCGTCGACGACATCTCTCAACATATTGTCGACAAGGCCCGACCAACTGGGGAGACCAACCTCCATCGACGCACCGGCGCCAACGATTACTCGAAGGCGCGGACTCTTCGCGAGTTCGCGCAACGCCTCTCGAGTGTAACGGTGCTCAAAGAATCTCAGCAACGCACCAGTCCTAGTCCTAGGGGGCCATTCATCCTCTCAGATGCGGGAACCCGGTAACGGTAGCCGCGTACTCGAGATAGACGGCCGCAGATCAGCCATGCAGTGGGCTTGTATCTGTGATCGACATAGAGATGTCGAGTTAGTGAGTCACGCCCGGTACGGCTCAACGTCCACCCTTCAGCAGCGTTTCCACCCGCCCAATATTCGGGAATCCGTCGCTGCGAACCTCGAGAGGTGCAGCCATCGACTACGAGTCGCGAACGTCGGTGCAGATGCGATGTGTACCCGCGTTGCGGTCCGAAGATCACGAGCGCCTCGAGGCCAGTAAATACCGGGGGGGTGTGTGCGCCCGGCGGTGTCCTGGCTCGTGAGATAGGCGACACGAGTCGCAGCTCACCGGCGATGGCCCGGTCGGGCCTGATGCTCAGCGATGTCGAAGGCACGTCTGGTCATCACCGCGTTGTTTATGGAGCACCAGTCCCCGGCCGAGGTCGCCCAGCGGTCCGGGGTTCACCGGGCCTGGGTCTACAAGCTCAGAGCCCGCTACGAGGCCGAAGGTGACGCGGCGTTGGTGCCGCGGTCGCGGCGGCCGAAGTCGTCCCCGACCGCGACGGCACCGGCGACAGTCCAGGTGGTGCTGCGGCTGCGCAAGCAGCTGGCCGAGGCCGGGTTGGAGCGGACACGATCGGCTGGCACCTGGCCCGTCACCACCGCCCGCACCGCTCACTGCCGCACCAAGCCACCCTGCCACCGTCTACAACACACTGCCCAAGCCACCCCGGGTGCGAGCCGAGACAACGACACCCACGACCGCGTCCGCCACGACAAGATCGACGGCGGCGGCGCCGTCACCCTGCGCGTCAACGGCCGCCTGCACCACATCGGAATCGGCCGAACCCACGCCCGAACCCCCGTCATCCTGCTCGTCCAAGACCTCGACGTCCGCATCGTCAACGCCGCCACCGGCGAACTGCTCCGCGAGCTCACCATCGACCCCCGACGCGACTACCAGCCCACCGGACAACCACCCCGACCACGGCGACACCACAAATAACAACAGCCGAACCCACGAAACGCAGGTCCGGCTGTCGCCGATGTCTTGAGACATCACATGTGCGCGCCCGGCAGGACTCGAACCTGCAACCTCTTGATCCGTAGTCAAGTGCTCTATCCGTTGAGCTACGGGCGCGGGAAGTACCGACGGGCGAGTCTACCGGGTACGTAACGACCGACCGAATCCGCTCGTCGACGGCAGCGGAGGCTCCGGGATTCGAACCCGGGATGGGCTTGAGACCCAAACCGCATTAGCAGTGCGGCGCCATAGACCAGACTAGGCGAAGCCTCCTGCGGCCTGCGCGACGTGCGAGGCCACCGGGCCGAAAGCCTACAAGGTGGCCCCGGGCGCTTCCAAAGTCCGGGCCTAGAGGCGGCCCAGCATCCGCTTGAGCCGGTGCGGCCGCACGATGAACGCCTCGGCCTCCATCGCCGCAACCGCGATCCGCGGGATGTCCCGGGTGGAGGGGAACGAGATGAACCTCGGCTCCCAGTAGGGCCGGAACTTCACATTGAAGCGGTACAGCGACTCGATCTGCCACCACCGCGAGAAGAAGATGAGCACGGCCCGCCAGGCCCGCAGGATCGGGCCTGCGCCGATCCGCTCGCCCCGCTCGATCGCGTCGCGGAACACCGCGAAGTTCAGCGAGACCCGCTGCACCCCCAGCTCCGGGCAATGCCGGATCACCTTCGCGATCATGAACTCGTTGAGCCCGTTGTCCGCGCTGCGATCGCGCCGCATCAGGTCCAGCGACAGCCCGTCGGAGCCCCACGGGACGAAGTGCAGCATGCCCTGCAGCTCGCCGTCCCGATGGGCGGTGGCGATCACGCAGTCGGTGTCCGCCGGATCGCCGAGCCGCGACAGGGCCATCGAGAAGCCGCGCTCCACCGCGTCGCCCCGCCACGCCTCGGCGGCTTTGGTCAGCTGCCCGAACTCGTCAGGGCGGATCTCGCGGCCGCGGCGGATGGTGACGTCGTACCCGCACCGCGAGACGCGGGTGCACGCCTGTCGCACCCCCCGCATGGGCCGCCCCTCGAGGGAGAAGTCCGCGACGTCGACGATCGCCTCGTCACCGAGGGCGAGGGCGGACATGCCGTACTCCCGCTTGAACACCGTGGCGCCGAGCTCGCTGCAGCCCATGACCGCCGGCGTCCACCCGTACTCCTCGACGAGCTCCCGATAGGCCGCGATGGCCCCGGGCCACGCTTCCGGGTCACCGATCGGGTCGCCGCTGGCCAATGCGACGCCGAGGACGACGCGGTAGGTGATCGCCGCCTTGCCACTGGGCGACCACACCACCGACTTGTCCCGGCGCAGCGCGAAGTAGCTGAGCGAGTCCCGATGGCCCTGCTTGGCGAGCAGCGTGCGCAGCCGTTCCTCGTCGTCGGCCGAGAGCCGGGCGATCGGTTCGGACGGGCGAAACACGAGCAGGGCCACCACGACGATGGTCACGAGGCCGATGCCCAGCAGGGTGCCGTGAAAGACGTCATCGAAGCGCTCGCCGCGGACGTCGATGTATCCGCCGCCGCCGACAAAGGACGTCACGACCTCTTTGAGCCGCAGCCAGAACGACGGATGACCGACCACGCGGTGCGGATAGGCGTACAGCATCGACATGCCGACTACGACGCCGACAACGAAGAACTGGACGAACACGATCAGGGCGAACCAGCGGCTGCGCGGGTCGCCCTTCGCCGTGAACCGGGTACGCGCGGTGACCAACATGACGAGCAAGACAACGGGGGCGATCGCCACGCCCGGGTCCCCGTCCCGGACGAGGCGCGCAGCGGTGATGAGCGCGGCGAGGACGATCGCAGCCCGCCACGCCGCCCGCTTGCGTTTCCGGAGGGCGGCGGACAGACGGATCAGCAGCAGCCCGGACACGCAGGCAACGGCGGTGGCCGCGGCGCTGGCCGGCACCGGGACCCCGGTGATCATCTGGACGTGCCGGCGCTCGGCGGCCCACACAGCGTCGACCAGCGACGCGACGCCGAGCACGAATGAGATCGTGGCGATCAGGCCGGGCGCCCGCCGCAGGTAGGCGGCCCGCCACCGCGCGCCCCGGCTTTCGCGCGGGGCCTCGAGAGCCGGGCGTGGCATAGCGTCAGTTACGCCAGGCACCGTTGCCCACTCCCTCGTCGTCCACAGCAATCCGCCGTCGGGTACCTCCGCGCGCCACCGCGGCGCGCAGCTCCCAATGGTGCCTTACCGGACCTGAGCGTCCGGGCAGTGTGGCGTGAAGGTGACCGTCTTGTTCAGCGGGCGGTCAGGCTGAGATGAGCGGGATCACAATTTGTTCGACAATGTCGATGATGTCGGCTTCGGTGACCGGTTCGCGCTGCAAGATCACCCGGTGGGTGAGTACGGCCGGCAGAACGTCGGCGATGAGCGGATTGACCGCTTCTGGACGCACTTCGCCGCGCTCGACGCCCCGGCGTAGCAGCGCGAGCAGGAACGCTCGGCGCGGCGCCTGGAAGCGCTCGTCGATCGCGCGGGCGAGTTCGGGGTCGGCCGCGGCTTCACACTTGACGCTGCGCATCGCATCGCCGGCCGGGCTGAGCAGGACCCGGCTGATCGCATGCGCGACCTCGCGGAGCACGTCGAAGGTGGTCATGGACTCGTCCAGCACCGGCTCGAGCCCGCACTGCTCGGGTGTGGGGAGCTGGCAGAGGGCATCCAGCACAAGATCCTGTTTGGTCGGCCAGCGGCGGTAGATGCTGGCCTTGCCCGTGCGCGCACGGGCGGCGACGGACTCGACCGTGAACGAGGTGTAGCCGACCTCGGACAGCTCGGCGAACGCCGCCTCGAGGATGGCATCCTCCAGCGCCGCGCCGCGCCGGCGATGCGGCGTAACGACGCTCGACGAGCTGCGCGCGGCCGCCGTCATCGTTGTCAGACCCCTCGTTCACGATTGAGCCGAAAGCGTACTAGTGCACGCTTGCGTTCCCTAAGCAGGACCGCCTACGGTACCTCAAATAGGGAACGCATGCGTCTATAAAACGATTTGCTCGAGCTGTGAACCTAGTGCTGTCAGCGTCCGCCGAACGGAGAACCGCCGTGACCGACACCAAGCCCGCGCGCACCGTCAAAAGCGGTGAGCGCGGCGCCCGCCGCCACGCCAGTCCGGCCCTCGTCCTGTTGATAATTGCCGGCGCGCAGTTGATGGTCGTGCTCGACGGCACGATCGTGAACATCGCGCTGCCCTCGATGGGCCGCTACTTCCACCGCGGCCAGACCGACATGACGTGGGCGCTCAACGCCTACTCGCTCGCCTTCGGCGGCCTGCTGCTGCTCGGCGGCCGCTCCGGTGACATCCTCGGCCGCCGGCGAATGTTCATCATCGGCCTGGTCCTGTTCACCTTCGGCAGCTTCACCGCGGGCATCGCCAACAGCTTCGGGCTGCTGCTCGCCGGCCGGGTCATCCAGGGCTTGGGCGGCGCGATCTCCTCGCCCACGGCACTGTCGCTCATCACCAACGAATTCGAGGAAGGCCGCGAACGCACGCGCGCCATCGCGGTGTATGCGGCGGTATCCGGCGCCGGCGCGGCTCTCGGGCTGCTGCTCGGCGGCGTCCTGACGAACTACCTCAGCTGGCGCTGGGTGCTGTTCGTCAACGTGCCGATCGGGGCGGTCCTGATCGTCGGCGCATACCTCTATCTGCACCAGACGGAGCGCCTCAAGGGGCGGTTCGACCTCGTCGGCGCGCTGATGTCGGTGGGCGGCATGGTGTCGCTGGTCTACGGCTTCATCCACGTCGCGCGCAGCGGCTGGGGCAATACCCAGACCTTCGCCGTGTTCGCCCTCGCCGTCGTGCTGCTGGTCGGCTTCGTGCTGTACGAGGCATTCGTGGCCGCCGATCCCATGATGCCCATGCGCATCTTCGAGAACCGCAACCGCAGCGGCTCCTACCTCGTGATGCTCGTCGTCGGCGCGGCCATGTTCGGCATGTTCTACTTCATCACCTTCTTCGTCCAAGGCGTGCGCGACTACGGCCCGCTCAAGACCGGCGTGGCGTTCCTTCCCGTCGCGTTCACGATCGGCATCACGTCGCAGGTGGTCTCGAAGATCCTGCACATCGTCGGACCCAAGGTGCTCATGATCACCGGCACCGTCCTGCTGACCATCTCGCTTCTCTGGCTGTCCACGGTTGACCCCAATACCGGGTACGCGAGCAAGTTGCTGCCGGGCATGATCGTGCTGGCGGTCGCCATGGGCTTCCTGTTCGTGCCACTGACCAACACCGCGGTCTCGAAGGTCGCCAATACCGATGCGGGCCTCGCCTCCGCGCTGCTGAACGTCGGCCAGCAGGTCGGTGGGGCACTCGGCCTGTCCGTCATGACCACCGTGTTCGGCACGGCGGCTCGCAACTACGGCAGCAGCCACACGGGCGCGCTGATGAGCAAGCTGGTGGCACCGCCAGGCGACAACGGGCAGTTGGCGAAGGCGATCGGCGCGCGCCTCAAGGAGGCCGGCAGCAACGGCCTGCAGCCGGAGGACATCAAGAAGTTCATCGCCGGCCTGCCCGCCGGCGAGCAGTCGGCCGCGAGCAAGTTCTTCAGCGGTCCCTACAAGGACTTCGGCCACCACCTGCTCGCCCATGCGTCCGGGATGGGCTTCCTCGCAGGGGCGATGTTCGGCGTCGTCGCCATCATCTCGGCGGCCGTGATCATCAATATCAAGAAGTCGGACCTTCCGGCTGAGCCACCGGCGGAGGCCCTCGCCGCCGCGTGAGGGGTTCGGCCGTCAACACTCGATGACGTTGACGGCCAGGCCGCCGCGCGCCGTCTCCTTGTACTTGACCTTCATGTCGGCGCCGGTCTCGCGCATCGTCTTGATCACCTTGTCCAGGCTCACGATGTGCCGGCCGTCGCCGCGCAGGGCGATGCGGGCGGCATTGATCGCCTTGACGGCGGCCATCGCGTTGCGCTCGATGCAGGGCACCTGAACGAGCCCGCCGACCGGATCGCAGGTCAAGCCGAGGTTGTGCTCCATGCCGATCTCGGCTGCGTTCTCCACCTGCGCCGGCGTGCCGCCCAGCACCTCGCACAGCGCACCCGCCGCCATCGAGCACGCCGAGCCGACCTCACCCTGGCAGCCGACCTCGGCCCCCGAGATGGACGCGTTCTCCTTGTAGAGCACGCCGATCGCGCCGGCGCAGAGCAGGAAGCGAACGACGCCATCGTCGGTGGCGCCGGGTACGAAGCGCAGGTAGTAGTGCAGCACCGCCGGCAGCACGCCGGCCGCGCCGTTGGTAGGCGCGGTGACGACCCGCCCGCCGGCGGCGTTCTCCTCGTTGACCGCCAGGGCGAACAGGTCGACCCAGTCCATGACACGCAGCGGGTCGGTGGAGTACGGCTCCGCGCACAGCGACTGGTACAGCTCAGGCGCCCGGCGCGGGACGCGCAGACCGCCCGGCAGCGTGCCCCCGTTCGACCACCCGTTCTGCACGCACTGCTGCATGACCGCCCAGATCCTGAGCAGCCCGGACCGGATCTCGTCCTCGGTCCGCCAGGCTGTCTCGTTGGCCAGCATCACGCCGCTGATCGGCAGGCCCGATTCGGTACAGCGCTGCAGCAGCTCGGCGCCGGTCGTGAAGGGGTAGGGCAGCTCGGTGTCGTCGGCCTTGATCCGGTCGGTCCCGGTGGCGGACTCGTCGACGACGAAACCGCCGCCCACCGAGTAGTACGTCCGCTCCCGCAGCGGGTCGTCGCTGTCGCCGTAGGCGAAGAATCGCATCCCGTTGGGGTGGAAGGGCAGGCTGGTACGCCGGTGCAGCACGACGTCGTCGCCGGCGAGGCCGACCTCGTGCTTGCCGAGCAGGTTGACCCGTCCGGACTGCTTCACCGACGCAACCCGCTCGTGCACGACGGCGGTATCGACCGTTTCGGGGCGCTCACCTTCGAGGCCGAGGATCACGGCACGATCGCTGCCGTGGCCGTGTCCGGTGGCGCCGAGCGAGCCGAACAGCTCGACACGCACCCGGACCACGTCGCTCAGCAGACCGTCGTCGGCCAGCCCTTCGGCGAACCTGCAGGCCGCCCGCATCGGCCCGACCGTGTGCGAGCTGGACGGGCCGATGCCGATCGAGAAGAGGTCGAACACGCTGATGGCCACGCAGCCATCATGCGCTGTTTGCTCTCAGATGGCGTTGACGGTGACGACGATGTTGCCGCGGGTCGCCTTGGAGTACGGGCAGAACTCGTGGGCGAGCTCGACGAGCTCCTGCGCCTTCGCGGCGTCGACCCCGGGAATCTCGACCTCGAGCGATACCGCGAGCCCGAACCCGCCGTCCTCTGCCGGGCCGAAGGAGACCTCCGCCGTCACCGTGGAGTCCGACGTGTCGATCCCCTGCGTCTTCGCTCGGTTGAGCAGCGCACCCTGGAAGCACGCGGCGTAGCCCGAGGCAAACAGCGTCTCGGGATTGGCCCTCGGCTCGTCGGTCGTTCCGGGCTGCGCGAGGTCGAGGTCGATGATGCCGTCGGCACTCCTGACGTGTCCGGCGCGGCCGCCCTTGGCGGTAGCGGACGTCGTGTAGGCGACCTTGGTCAGTTCGGTGGGCATTGACGCTCCTTCTAACTGTTCCGGCTTCGGTTGATCTTTCAACAACGACGGTAGGCGGCGGCTGCTTCCCGCGCCGCGCCGGGTCGGCGCCGATAGGGTCGGGCGTGATGAACGCGAGCGCTCCGCCGGTCCGTCGGTCGCCGACGCACACCGCTCACGTGATCATGGCCGGCGATCTGACCCCGCGCATGCGGCGGGTGACGATCCGGTCCGATTCGCTCGTCGGCCTTGTCCCGCGTCCGGCCCAGGACGTCGAGTTGTGGCTGCGCGACGACAGCGGCCGCCGCGTCAAGCGGCGCTACACGATCCGGCAGGCCCGGCCGGATCTCGGCGAACTCGACCTCGACGTGCTGCTGCACGGCGACGGGCCGGGATCGGCCTGGGGGGCGGCGGCGGCGCCCGGAGACGCCGTCGAGTTCCAGGGCCCGCGCGGCAAGCTTCACCTGTCCAGCGCCGCCTGGCACCTGCTCGCGGGCGACGAGTCCGCGCTGCCGGCCATCACCGCGCTGTGCGAGGCGCTGCCCCCGCACGAACCGGCGGTCGCGGTGATCGAGGTGCGCGATCGCGCCGACGAGCTGACCCTGCCGGCGACCGCGCAGGTGCGGTGGGTGCACCGGGCGTCGAGCGACCCGGGTGGACCCGAACTGCTCGCGGCGGTACTGCGCGAACTATCGCTGCCACCCGGAGCCGGCCACGGCTACCTGATGGGCGAGACCCGGGCGATGGTGACGCTGCGTTCGGTGCTGGAGGCGCGTGGCATCGCGCACGAGGCGATCTTCGTGAAGGGCTACTGGAACCTCGGCCGGCCGGACCGCATCGCGGGACGTGCTCCCGATCGGGGATGAGTGCCGCACCTGCGCGTGACTCAGCCGTTGCAACTCTCGGGCAACAGGATGCTGTGCACGCTGCCGTGCACGACGACGTACGCGTCACCGAGCCGCGACGACACCGGCGCCGAGGCTGAGGGCCACTGGGCCAGGATGGCGCCGCTGTCGGCGTCGACGCACCAGAGACCGGGGCCGCCGGTGTCGACCCAGATGTCGCGCTCGCCGGCCGTGACCGTCGCGCCCCCGCCGCCGCGCGCGGCCATCGTCGTCCCGATCGGCCCGAGCGTCCTCGGGTCCAGCCGCACGAGCACCGTGCCGAAATCACCGTATCCGCCGACCCAGAGGTCGTCACCGACGCTGGCCAGGCTGCCCTTGGCGAGGTCCCCGAAGACCCGATGCACGCTCACCCGACCGCGGCTGACGGCCGAGATCGATACCGGCGAGAGCAGTCCCGGCGACGGCGCGCTCAATACCAGCAGCCGGTGCCGTGCCGCATCGGCGGCCACCGCGTCGACCGGCCCGCTCGGCGCCGTCAGCCGCACGGGCACCACAGCCGACGGCGCGACATCCAACAGACCCACGGGGGTCGCGAGGTACAGATGCGAATCCAGCGCCGCCGCGTCGAGAATCGCGGGGGCCACCGGCACGTGCCGAATCGGCCGCAGGTCGGCCGGGTCGACCTCGAGCACCCGGGCCGGGCTGGAGCCCTCCGGCACGACCCACAGCCGGCCGCCGTCCGGATCGACGACCATCCGCGCCGGAGACAGCACCGCCTCCGCCCCGGTTAAGGCCAACGTGTCGAGCACCCACTTGGTCGCGAGGTCCAGCGTGACGAGACTGCCGCTGCGCAGCACGACGAGCCGGTCGCCGAGTCGGACCACGTCGAGGACATCGGGCGCGCCGCCGACCCAGAGCGCCGGACCGAGCTGCCCGAGCGGAGCTCCCGTCGCGACCGGCGTGGGGACGGGCGCCTCGATCTGTGCGTCGGGCTTCGCCACGGGCTTGGTCACGATCAGGGCGGCGACGGCGGTCGCCGCCGCGATCCAGGCGATCCGGACCGTCCAGCGCGGTGGGTGCAGGGGCGCTATCTCGACGACGTCCTCGTCTGCCGCGATGACACTGCCGTCATCGGTCAGGAACTCGATGTCGCCGCGAGAGGCACCGCGAAAGGCACCGGAAGGGGCGCCGGGAGGGGCCATGCACCCTCCCTTCAGCTGCGCTACAGGATGGGCTCAGCCTGATAGTGCGCCGCGGACGGGTCGGAAGCCAGGGCGAGCTCGACGCTGGCAACGACAGCGGCCACCTGAGCGCGCGCGGCGCCGGTGAACGACAGCGGCTCGGCAAGCAGCGCGTCCAGCTCCGTCGCCGTGAGGCCGAGGCGCGAATCAGCGGCCAGCCGTTCGAACAGGTCGTTGCGATCGATGCCCTTCTCGCGCATCTCCAACGCGACCGCGACCGCGTTCTCCTTGATTGCCTCGTGCGCGACCTCACGCCCGATACCGTGGCGCACCGCCGCCATCAGGATCTTCGTGGTCGCAAGGAACGGCAGGTACCGGTCCAGCTCGCGCTCGATCACCGCTGGGAACGCACCGAACTCGTCGAGCACGGTCAGTGTCGTCTCCAGCAGGCCGTCCAACGCGAAGAAGGCGTCGGGCAGGGCCACCCGGCGCACGACCGAGCAGGACACGTCACCCTCGTTCCACTGGTCGCCGGCCAGCTCGCCGGTCATCGACGCGTAGCCACGCAGCACGACCATCAAGCCGTTGATGCGCTCGGCGCTGCGCGTGTTCATCTTGTGCGGCATGGCCGAGGAGCCGACCTGCCCGGGCTGGAAGCCCTCGGTTACCAACTCGTGGCCGGCCATCAGCCGGATCGTCTTCGCGAGGGAGGACGGCGCCGCGGCCAGCTGGACCAGCGCCGTGACCACCTCGTAGTCCACCGACCGCGGATACACCTGGCCGACGCTGGTGAGCACCCGCCCGAAACCGAGGTGCTCGGCCACCTTTGCCTCGAGCATCGCCAGTTTGCCGGCGTCGCCGTCGAGCAGATCGAGCATGTCCTGTGCCGTGCCGACCGGTCCCTTGACGCCGCGCAGCGGGTAGCGCTCGAGCAGGTCGTCGAAGCGGCCGAGCGCGACGAGAAGCTCGTCGGCGACGGTCGCGAACCGCTTGCCCAGCGTGGTGGCCTGCGCGGGGACGTTGTGCGAGCGACCGGCTATCACCAGCGCCTCGTATTCGGCCGCGCGCCGAGCCAGCCGCGCAAGTACCGCGAGCGTCTTGTGTCGCGCCAGGGCGAGCGAGGACCGCACCTGCAACTGTTCGACGTTCTCGGTCAGGTCGCGGCTGGTCATGCCCTTGTGGATCTGCTCGTATCCGGCGAGCTCCGCGAACTCCTCGATGCGGGCCTTCACGTCGTGGCGGGTGACTCGCTCACGCGCCGCGATCGACGCGAGGTCGACGGCGTCGGTTCCGCGGTCGATCACCGCCTGGTAGGCCGCGATCGCACCGTCGGGCACGGCCACACCCAGATCGGCCTGCGCCCGCAGTACGGCCAGCCATAGCTGCCGCTCGAGCACGATCTTGTGCGCAGGCGACCAGATCGTCGCCAGGTCCGCCGAGGCATACCGACCGGCGAGGACGTTCGGGATAGCGGGCTTCACTGCGCCATTGTCTCAGCCGGGTCGGCGCGCGTCAGACCGTGATCTCGCCGCGCTCGGCACGTAGCGCGATGTCGCTGCGGAACTGGCCGCCGGGCAGGTCGATGCCGCGGACGAGGGCGTACGCCCGCTCACGCGCCTGCGCCAGCGTGTGGCCGACCGCGGTGGCCGACAGCACCCGTCCGCCGGTCGAGACGATCGCGCCGTCCTCGCGCCGCCGGGTGCCGGCGTGGATGACGCCGGGCTGGTCGGAACCGGTGATCACATCCCCCATCCGCGGTGGACCCGGGTAGTTGGCCGCCGCAACCACGACGGTGACGGCACTGCCGTCTCGCCATTGCAGTGGCGGCTGCTCGGCCAGGCCACCCGTGGCCGCCGCGTGCAGCAGCGCGCCGAGCGGCGACTCGAGCAGCGCCAGTACTACCTGCGTCTCCGGATCGCCGAAGCGGGCGTTGAACTCGACCACCCGCGGGCCGTGCGCGGTAATCGCCAGGCCGATGTAGAGCAGGCCCGCGAACGGCGTCCCGCGGCGAGCCATCTCCTCGACCGTCGGCCGGGCGACGGTCCGGACGACATCGTCGGTGAGACCGGCAGGCAGCCACGGCAGCGGTGCGTACGCACCCATGCCGCCGGTGTTGGGACCGGTGTCGCCCTCGCCGATCCGTTTGAAGTCCTGCGCCGCGACGAGTGGTACCACCGCGCTGCCATCGGTGACGCAGAACAGAGACACCTCGGGGCCGTCGAGGAACTCTTCCACGACGACGCGCTCGCACGCCTTCGCGTGGGCAAGTGCCTCGGCCCGGTCGGACGTGACGACCACGCCCTTGCCCGCGGCCAGACCGTCGTCCTTGACCACGTACGGCGGCCCGAACTCGTCGAGCGCGGCGGCCACCTCGGCCTCACCCGCACAGATTCGCGCGGCCGCCGTCGGCACACCGGCCGCCGCCATCACCGACTTGGCGAACGCCTTGCTGCCCTCGAGCCGCGCGGCCTCGCGGGACGGGCCGAAACAGTCGATGCCAGCCGCGCGCACCGCGTCGGCCACCCCGGCGACCAGCGGCGCTTCCGGACCGACAACCACCAGGTCGGCCTGCATCTCCCCCGCAAGCGTGGCCACCGCGGTGCCGTCGAGCGGGTCGACACCACGCTGCTCGGCGACCGTCGCGGTGCCGGCATTCCCCGGTGCGCAGACGAGCGCCGTCACCGCCGGATCCGCCGCAAGGGCCAGGCAGAGCGCGTGCTCACGAGCACCGGAGCCGACGACCAGGACGCGCACGAGCGCCCAGCCTACCGGCGCGCGATCAGCGGCCCGGCACGCCGATGCCGGGCAGGCGCAGGCCGCGCGATCGGCTCTGCGGGGCACTGGCCAGGCCCCGCTCGAGCAAGGACATCAGCCCCGCGAAGCTCGCATCGGCGCCCGCCGACGGGCCGAAGGCACCGTTGGCCTCGAGCAGGACGAACCCGTGCAGCGCGCTGTGCACCGTGTGGGCGGCATGCCGTGTCTCGTCGGCGGTCAGGCCGTACTGCGACACCGCCCAGCGCAGCAGCGCCTCCAGCTGCGCCGCGCGTTGTGGGTTCTCGCCGTGGATCGCGGCGACGCGCACCATCGCCTGGTAGCGGCCTCGATTCGCGCGCGCGAACCGGCGGTACGCCACGCCGATGCCGATCAGTTGGTCCCTGCCCTTGCGGCCGCGGGCCTCGGCCTCGACGGCGGCGACCAGCCCGCCGGCCCCCTGTGCGGCGAGGCGCTGCTGAAGGTCGTCGATGCCGTTGACGTGCTTGTAGAGGCTCGGCACTCGCACGCCCAGGCTCGCGGCCAGCGCGGACAGGGACAGCTCGTCGATGCCGACGTCGTCCGCGAGCTTCGCGGCCGCGGCGACGACCTTGTCGGGCGTGAGTCCCATGCGTGGCACGACAGTCCCTACCCCACTACGAGCGGCACGCGAAGCTGCCGACGATACCGATGCCGATGTACGGCGAGTACAAGATCACGGTGCCGCGACGATTGCCAACCCGCGCTGCGTCGGCACCAGCACGGTGCGGCCGGACAGCGCCGGCGTCGCGAACCTCGTGACCGGGCCGACCGTGACCTGTCCGAGGGATCGGCCGGTCGCCGGATCGAGGGCATGCAGCACGCCCGCGTCCGTGTCCAGCGCCCACACCCGTCCACCGCCGATCACCGGTGACCCGGTGATCGAGCCGGACGCGGCCCAGAGCACGTGCATCCCGGCGCTCGAGTCGATGCGAACGGCACGCACCCCGTCCGTGCACGGCACGTAGACGACGCTCCCGTCCACCGCCGTGCCGCCGAAGGAGCGGCAGAGCGACGCGCTGCTCACCTGCCCCCCGATCCCACCGAGGCGGCCCTGGCGCAGGACGTAGGCCGTCCCCGACTTGCCGGCGATGAAGATCCACGGGCCGACCAGTGCCGGACCCTGGGAGCCGAGATCGCGGTCGGCCTCGTTGTCGCTGGCCCAGGTCGTCGGTGCGAACGAATCGACGAGCGTCGCGGCCACGTCCAGTTCGAGCACCGAGTCGCTGTGGTCGTACGGATCGCCGCTGCCCGCCGCGCCGTTGCCGACAGAGACGACCAGATGTCCGTGCGCGTCGACGCTCGGTCCCGGCGGCGCCCAGATGCCGGCCTCGCGCGTGGTCGGCACGGTGTAGGCGATGGTGCGGCCGGCGCCATCGAGCGGCACGCCCACCACCCGCCCCTTGTAGTCGCCGCAGTCGCCGTTCAGGCCGCCGAACGGCACCCAGACCCGTCCGCCGGCCACGGTCAGCGCCCCGCGCTCCTGCATCACGACCGGGTCCGCCCCGGGAAGGTCGATGGCCTTGCGCCAGCGGATCGTTCCGGTCTGGGCGGACAGCGCGACGAGTTCGTGCCGGGGCGGTGCCCCATACTCGGCGGCGACGAAGACCGATCCCGTGGCGTCGTCGAAGATCGGCGTTCCGGTGATGCCGAGCGGGTCGATGTTGCCGCACGGCCGCTCGTTCGCCGGCGACGGTTCGCCGAGGTGCGTGCGCCACAGCTGCCGCCCCGACGCGTCGAGTCCGTAGACCGTGTCGTTCTCGGTCGCGACGATCGTGCGCGACCCGCCGACGACGGAGCGACCAGCGGCCACGATCGGAGCGGCGTAGACCGCACCGTCGAGGGCGAGCGACAGCGCCAGCCGTAGCGGGCCGCTCACCGCCGGCATCGAGTGCGACACTCCGGTACGTGCCAAGTCGCCGTGATAGGTGGGCCAGCCCGCATCCGCGGGTGCCGGCGGGCTCGACGTCGCGCGCGTGGGTGCGGTGCTCGACGACAGGGCGGCCGTGGGCGGGGACGCGCTGATGCGCGAACGTGAACCAGTCGGTGTGCAGGCAGCGACCAGCAGCACCGGGACGAGCACGGCGGCGGCGACCTTCATCGACGAATAGTCAGTCGAGCAGGTCGCTGATGGCAATCGTCTCGTCGCGGCCCGGGCCGACGCCCACCGCGGAGATCGGCGCGTTGATCATCGCCTCGAGAGTCGAGACGTAGTCGCGCGCTGTCCGCGGAAGGTCCTCGAGGGCGCGCGCCTTGGAGATGTCTTCCTCCCAACCGGGGAACATCTCGTAGATCGGCTTTGCTCGCGCGAACTCCGTCTGTGTCATAGGCAGCTCGTCGCAGCGCACGCCGTCGACTTCGTAGGCGACGCACACCGGAACCTGCTCGAGACCGGTCAGCACGTCCAGCTTGGTCAGGACGAAGTCGGTGACGCCGTTGATCCTCGTGGCGTACCGCGCGATCGGCGCGTCGAACCAGCCGCAGCGGCGCGGGCGGCCGGTGGTCGTGCCGAACTCGGCACCGACGTCGCGCAGCCGCTCCCCGGCCTCGTCGAACAGCTCGGTCGGGAACGGCCCCTCGCCGACGCGGGTCGTGTAGGCCTTGACGACCGCGATCACCCGGCTGATCCGGGTCGGAGCGATTCCGCTGCCCGTGCACGCGCCGCCGGCCGTCGCGTTGGACGACGTGACGAACGGGTAGGTGCCGTGGTCGACATCGAGCAGCGTGGCCTGCCCGGCTTCGAGCACCACGGTCCGGCCGTCACTGAGCATCTGATCGAGCAGCAACGCGGTGTCCGCGACCATCGGCCGCAACCGCTGGGCGTAGCCGAGCAGCTCACCCACGACCTCGTCGACCACGAATGCTCGGCGGTTGTAGATCTTGACCAGGACCTGGTTCTTCAGGTTGAGCGCGCCGCTGACCTTGGCCCGCAGCAGGTCCTCGTCGAACAGGTCCTGCACGCGGATGCCGGTCCGCGACATCTTGTCCGCGTACGTGGGGCCGATGCCACGACCGGTCGTGCCGATTTTCGAGCTGCCCAGGAAGCGCTCGGTGACCTTGTCCAGGGTGCGGTTGTAAGGCGTGATCACGTGCGCCGAACCGCTGACGACCAGCTTCGAGGTGTCGACGCCGCGCGCTTCGAGCGCGTCGATCTCCTCGAACAGCACGCCCAGATCAACCACCACGCCGTTGCCGATAACCGGGATGCACCCGGGCGTCAGGATGCCGGAGGGCAGCAGGTGCAGCGCGTACTTCTCGGCGCCGACCACGATCGTGTGGCCCGCGTTGTTGCCGCCGTTGAACTTCACGACGGCATCCACCCGGCTGCCGAGCAGGTCGGTTGCCTTGCCCTTGCCTTCGTCGCCCCACTGGGCGCCGACGAGAACGATCGCGGGCATGCTCACCTCACCATTGGTCGGCCCCGAGAAGGGTAGCCGTCAGGGAGCGAGATATCGGACAGCCTCCGGATCACTGTCGGCCAGCAGCTGCGCCGTGCGGGTCGCCTCGTCGTCCTCGTTGATCGCGGCGGCGGCTCTGGACAGCGCATGCACGGCACGGAGGAAGCCGCGGTTGGGCTCGTGCGACCACGGCACCGGCCCCTGGCCCTTCCATCCGGCGCGACGCAACGCGTCCAGGCCACGGTGGTAGCCGGTGCGGGCATAGGCGTACCCCTCGACGGGTCGCCCGGCCGCCAGCGCCGCCTCGGCCAGCGCCGCCCAGGCGGCGGAAGAAGCTGGGTGCCTGGCAGCGACGGCACTCGGATCGTCGCCGGCGGCCAGATGAGCGACCGCGGGGTCCTCAGGCAGCTTGGTCGGTGGCGCGAGCAGGTTCCCGAATCCGGTCATGCCTACGATTGTGCCGTCACGCGGCGGAGCAACTGCTCGACCCCCGTGACGAACAGGTCGACACCGAAGGCGTAGTAGGCGTCCTCGTCCTCGCAGTGCGTCAGTGCGGTCGCGGATTCGACCAGATTCGGGAAGCGGGCCGGGTTCAAACCGGCGATCGCGCTGCGCTTTGCTTCGCTGACCTCGGCTCGCTTCGTGGCCGCGACGCCGGGCTCGGCGCCGGCCAGCTCGGAGACCAGCATCACCGCGGTCTGCATCGCGGTGCGCGCGATATCGGTGGCCTGGGTGAGCGTGAAGCCCGCCGCACGGAGCAGGCCCAGCACCCGCTCGGCCAGCTCACGACCGGGTTCGCACTGCAGGACTCGCGGTGCCGCCAGCTGCGCGGCGCCAGGGTGGCGGCGCAGCGTCTCGACGAGTGACGTGGTGGCGGCGCGAAGCTGCTCCGACCACGTGCCGTGGGACGGCAGCGGGGCAAGCGCGTCGAAGAAGCGGTCCCCCATCGCGGCGAGCAGCTCGTCCTTGTTGCTGACGTGCCAATAGAGCGCCATCGGCGTGACGCCGAACTCCTGCGCCAGGCGCCGGATGGTGATGGCGTCCAACCCTTGTTCGTCGGCGATCGCGAGGGCGCGATCGACGATGGCCAGGCGGCTCAGCTCGGCGCGCACGGCCGTTCTCGTCTTCACGCTTGACAACTATACGCCGTACAGGGTTAGCTGTACAACGTAGATGTACAGCGTATATGTATGACGTACAGGAGAGGTCGATGCACACGATCCGACGGCAATGGGCGCTGGTGGCGGTTTCGCTCGCGACGTTCATGACCTATCTGGACAACAACATCGTCAATGTCGCGATGCCCGCGATCCAACGCGAGCTGCATCTGAACACCGCCGGTCTGGAGTGGGTGGTCAGCGGCTACATCCTGGTGTTCGCCGGCCTGCTGCTGGCCGGTGGCCGGCTCGGCGATCTCTACGGCAGGCGCCGGCTGTTCCTCGCCGGGCTGGGCGTGTTCACCGCGGCGTCATTGGTCGCCGGCCTGGCCGGGAACGCGGACATCCTGATCGCCAGCCGCGCGGTGCAGGGACTCGGCGCCGCGCTCGTCACACCGACCACCCTGGCGATCATCTCGGCCGCGTACCCGCAGCCTCGCGAGCGGACCGCAGCCGTCGGCATCTGGAGTGCGGTCGGCGCGCTGGCGCTCGCAGTCGGTCCGCTGCTCGGCGGGTTGATCAGCCAGCACCTGTCTTGGGGCTGGATCTTCTTCATCAACGTGCCCGTCGGCGTCGCGACGATGGTGCTGGGCCTCTGGGCCATCGACCCCGAAGCGGGCGCGCGCGTGCGGCGGCGGATCGACATCCCGGGTCTGGCCACGTCCGCGATCGCTCTGTTCGCGTTGACCTATGCCCTGATCGAGGGCCACGACAAGGGCTGGACGTCTCCGCTGATCCTGGCCGGCTTCGCGCTCAGCGCCCTGGCCGCCATGGGCTTCGCCGCCGTCGAGTCGCGCACGGACGACCCGATGGTCGACGTGGCGCTGTTCACCGATCGGGTGTTCACCGGCGGCATCGTCGCGATCGTGATGTGGGGCTTCGGTCTGTTCGGCATCTATTTCTTCACGTCGCTGTACCTGCAGAACGTGCTGGGATTCTCGCCGACGAAGGCCGGGGCCGCGTTCGTGCCGATGGCGCTGCTGATGGCGGCCGGCGCCGTGGTGTCCGAGCGCCTCGCGACCCGGGTCGGTGCCTACCGCTCGGTCGGCGTGGCGATGCTGCTGATGGCGGCCGGAATCGGTTCGGTCAGCCTGCTCGGCAGCAATGCGTCCTACCTCGCGCTCATGCCGAGCTTCGCACTGATCGGCGTCGGTGGCGGGTTGTCGGTGCCGCTCACCGCGATGATCCTGGGCACGATGCCGACCGAGCAGGCCGGCGTCGCGTCGGGCATCTTCAATGCCGCCCGCGAGGTGGCCGGGCTGCTCGGCATCACGGTCATCGGCGCGATCCTCACCGCCCGGCAGGGCGCGGCGGCGCACGCCGGGCGCACCCCCGTGGACGCGTTCCTCACCGGGTATCGCAGCGGTCTGCTCGTCGCTGCCGGGCTGGTGGCCGCCGGTGGCGTGGCCGCGTTCCTGGCGCTGCGTGGGACGAAGCAGCAGACGCCCGAGCCGGACTCGCAGGCCGAGTTCGCGCTCGTGGGCTGAATGCTCGCGGTCGCTGTGGCCCGCTCGCGGCGGCTCAGGCGCTGAGCGCGTGTCCCGCCGACAACAGCGCCTCGCACGCTTCGGTCACCCGAGTGGCCATGCCCACCTCGGCCAGCTTCAGGTACGACCTCGGGTCGTAGGCCTTCTTGTTGCCGACCTCGCCGTCGACCTTCAGCACGCCGTCGTAGTTGGTGAACATGTGGCCGGCGATCTCGCGGGTGAACGCGTACTGCGTGTCGGTGTCGACGTTCATCTTCACCACCCCGTACGAGACGGCCTCGCGGATCTCCTCCTGCGCCGAGCCCGACCCGCCGTGGAAGACGAGGTCGAACGGCTTGTTCTTGCCGGTCTTGTGGGCGACGGCGTCCTGGATCTCGTTGAGGATCTCGGGCCGGAGCTTCACGTTGCCGGGCTTGTACACGCCGTGGACGTTGCCGAAGGTCGCCGCGAGCAGATAACGGCCACGCTCGCCGGTGCCCAGCACCTCCGCGGTGCGCAACGCGTCCGCGGGCGTCGTGTACAGCTTCTCGTTCATCTCGCCGACGACGCCGTCCTCCTCGCCACCGACGACGCCGATCTCGACCTCGAGGATGATGCGCGCCTTCGCGGCCTTCTCCAGAAGTTCGGCCGCAATCTGCAGGTTCTCCTCCAGCTCGACCGCCGACCCGTCCCACATGTGCGACTGGAACAGCGGGTTCTTCCCGGCGTCGACACGCTGCTGCGAGATCGCCAGCAATGGCCGGACGTAGCTGTCCAGCTTGTCCTTCGGACAGTGGTCGGTGTGCATCGCGACGTGTACCGGATACTTCTCGGCGACGACGTGCGCGAACTCGGCCAGCGCCACCGCGCCGGTCACCATGTCCTTCACCTTGGTGCCCGACGCGAACTCCGCTCCGCCGGTCGAGACCTGGATGATGCCGTCGCTGCCGGCGTCGGCGAAGCCACGGATTGCCGCGTTCACCGTCTCCGACGAGGTCACGTTGATCGCCGGATAGGCGAAACCGCCCTGCTTCGCGCGATCGAACATTTCGGCGTAGATCTCGGGCGTGGCGATAGGCATCGGATGCTCCTGACGATCGGTCTAGGTGTCCTCAACCGAAGTATCCCGTACCGGGCCAACCGGCCGGCAGGTGCTATTCGCCCTCGGCCGAGAGTTCGTCGACCGCCGCGCCGACAGCGGCATCAGTCGGCGAAGCGGCCTGCTCGTTGGCCCGCTGCAGCTCGAGGTAGACCTCCTCGCGATGCACGGTGACCGAGCGCGGAGCCTGGATGCCGATGCGGACGGCATCGCCGCGCACCTCGATCACCGAGATCACGATGTCGTCGCCGACGATGACGTTCTCGCCGACGCGACGGGTAAGGATGAGCACAGGCAGAGACTAGTGACGCGGGAGCAGTTGCCGCATCGGCAGCGACTCGTCGTCGAGCACGACCTGTACGGCGCGCCCGGTCTGGGCCGACATCGCGATCGGCGCGCGCAGGTTCGCCGTGGCGTCGGCCAGCCCCGATGTGATGGTCAGGACGAGCATCAGCTCCACGTCCTCGCTGCCGAGAACGCCGGCGAGCACAGAGGTGATGTCCGGTCGGTAGTCGTCGAAGAAGGCGGCCGCGGGTGTGAGCACGAACCGCAGGTTCGGATCGCGCATCGACCGCAGCGAGAACAGCACCCCGCGCGAGTCGATCGCGGTCAGCGTGTACTCGTCCTCGTCGGCGAAGCCGGGCAGCGGCTCGACAAACGTGATCTGCAGCGCGGTATCGGTCATCGTGGTCATTCTGGTCCTCAACGCAGGAAGTCGAGCAGCGACAGCTGACGGATGTTCGCCGTCGTCTGCAACGCCGCCTGGTAGTTGGTGTTCGCGGTGGTGACCTGGATCGCCATGTCGGCCAGGTCGATGTCCTGGATACCGGACAGCTGCGACGAGGCGGCGAGCGCCGTGGACGTCTGCGCGGCCTGCGCGGTCTGCACCCGCTGGAACGCCGCCCCCTCGGCCGCCTGCGCGCCGCTGATCGTGGCGACAGCGCCGTCGAGGGCGGTGAGGTCGCCGCCGAGTGCCGCCGGGTTCGTGCGCAGCGTTGCGGAGATGTTCGCAAGCAGGCCGAACAGGTCGCTTCCGGGGGCGCCGAATACCTGCGGACCCGTCTGGTTGATCTGCACGGTCGATTGCGGGCCGACCGTGCGCGACACGCTGCCCGAGTCGCCGACGTAGTTGCCCGCGGTGTCGTACGCGACCGTTCCCGCGGTGGTACCGCCGAAGACCGGACGGCCGTTGTAGGTGGCGTTCGCGAGGTCGATCAGGGAGGCTCGGATCGCGTCGACCTGGTCGGCCAGCGCGCTTGCCGAGGAGGCGCTCGTCGCACCGGTGTTGAGGCCCTGCACGACCAGTGTCCGCGCGTTCTGGGCCAGCTTTCCGATCTGCGTGTACGTCGCGTCGCTCGTCGACAGCCAGCCGAGCGCGTCGCTCGCGTTCGCCGTGTACTGGCTGTTGCGCTTGATGTCCCCGCGCAGCTGCAGCGCTTGCACCGTGCCGGACGGATCGTCGGACGGCTTGGTGATCTGCTGCCCGGAGGACATCTTCGCCTGCAGGGACGCCAGGCGGGCGGCCGCGGACTGCAGCCCAGCCAACGAGTCGTAGCTCGCCGAACCCTCGGTCACGCGCAGGCTGCTCACTGCAGGCCGACCAGGCCGGTGTGGTTGATCAACGTGTCGAGCATGCCGTCGACCGTCGTGAGGACGCGCGCCGCGGCGCTGTAGGCGTGCTGGTACGTCAGCATGTGGCTGACCTCCTCGTCGTAGCTGACACCGGATGCGGCATTTCGCAGCGCATCCACGCTGCTCGTCACCGCACTTTGCGTGGTCTGCTGCTGGCTGGCCAGCGCACTCGCCGACCCGATCGAGCCGACGAGCACCGCGTAGGCGCCGTCCGGACCGCCGGCCGCGGTGCCCAGGTTGGCCGTGGTCAACGCGTTGGAGCCGTCCAGGCCGCCACCTGGCGTCGCGGACGCGGCGATCTTCTTCGGGTCGGTGACGGCCACCGTGATCGCGGCCGCGCCGCTGCCGGTGAACAGGGCCGTGCCTACGGCACCGGTCAGGTCGTACCCGCCCGCCTGCGCCCCGTTGACACTGCTCGCGAGCGCGTTCGCGATCGCGTCCAGCTGGGACTGGTAGCCCGGGATGGTCGTGGCCAGCGCGGTTACCTCCGCGGCCGCGCTTCCGCCGGCGAGCGCGACAGCCGTCCCGCCGACCGTCACCTGGTTGGACGCGTTGACGGCGACTGCCGTGGCGGTGACGCCGGTGACGACGGGCTGACCGCCGACGATGACGTCCGCCGAGCCGTTGGCGTTGATCGTCGCCACGCCGCCGACGAGCGCCCCGAGCTGGGCTAGCAGCGTGTCCCGCTGATCGAGAAGCGGGTTCGCGTTGGCGCCCGTGGCCGTCGCCACGGCGATCTGCCCGTTGAGTGCCGCGAGCTGACCGGCCGCCGCGTTCGCCGCGCCGACGTCGCGCCCGAGGGACTGGGCCGTACTCGTCGCGATACCGCCGAGCGACGTGCTCATCGCGTTCAGCGTGCTGCTCACAGTGGCGGCCTTCTGCAGGAGCACCGTGCGCGGGGCATCCGAACCGGGATTGTTCGCGACGGCCGACCACGAATTCCAGAAGTCGTTCAGCTGCTCGGAGAGGCCGTGGTCACTCGGTTCCGGGAACACCGCCTCGACCGCGGAGAGCTGGTTGGCGGTGGTGTCGGCCAACGCACCGCGGGCATGTTCGGTGCGCGAGCGCGCGTCGAGGACGGGGTCGTTGAGGCGGGTCGTGCCGCTGATCGTCACGCCGCCCTGACCGGCGGGCTTGGCATAGAGCGTGGGCACGCTCGGGCT
>JAODNL010000047.1 GCA_025465405.1 Pseudonocardiales bacterium
GGCGGCCGTGGTCGCGTCGGGTGCGGTGCGGGCCGGATGTGGGTGCTCGGTGGCGCCGCAGACGGCGCACGGCTGGCCGTCGGCGAGATCCGCGGCCAGCTCGGCCGCCATCCCGGCCAGCCGTGACTCAGCCCGCCGCTGGTGCTCGTCGACGGCGGCCTGATGCGCGTCGACCGCGGCGGCGAGCCGCTCGCGCGCCCCCGAGAGCAGCGGAGCCAGCTCGGCCAGCCGGACGGCTGCCGCGAGCCGCCGCTCCACAGCGTCGCGCTGGGTACGAGCCGGACCGAGCGCGCCGACCTGGTCCCGTGCCGACTGAACCTCCAGCGCGGCCGCGGCAACCGCCGCCGGCAGGTCAGCCAGCCGGGCCGCGATCCGCCGCTCCTCCTGGGCGGCTTCGTCCCGGACGGTCTGGGCGGCGGTCAGCGTGTCCCGCAGCGCCGGCAGCCCGGACTCGCGCTCGACGAGGTGCTGCAGTTCCGCGGCTCGCCGAGCCGCCTGCCCGGCCTGCTCGACGAGGACGTCGACGCCACGGCCCGCAAGCTGCTCACGCGGGGCATCCGGATCGACCCCCAGCACGGCGGCGCGGGCTGCGTCGGCGGCGCTCGAGGCGTCCTCGACGGCGCCGAGCAGCGCGCTCACCGGCTCGGCCCGCTGGGCATCGGCCAGGACGCGGACCGCCTCGTCGTGGGCCGCCCGGCCCAGCTCGTGCTCGGCGCGCGCGGCGACGATGCGTTCCAGGCGCACGATGCGCCCGGCCGCGGCGCTCGCGACGAGCTGCGCCTCCCGCGCCGCGGAGCACTCGGCCGAACGGGCAGCCGCGCCGGCGCGCGTCCCCTCGCGACGGGCCGCCAGCACCGTCGCCAGGTCCACGAGCCGGGAAGCGCGGTCGGGCACCGGGAGCGCGCACAACTCGTCACGTGCGGCCACCTCCAACCCCGCCGCTTCAGCGGCGGCGGAGACGCACGACTGCACGCGCCGGCCCGCGGCGTCGAGGTCGCGCGAGGCGGAGTGACGTCGACGATCGAGCTCGTCGGTGATCCGGTCGTAGAGCTGGGTGCCGAACAGCTTGGTGAGCAGCGCGCGGCGCTCGTCGTCGGAGGCGCGCAGGAAACGGGCGAACTCGCCTTGCGGAAGCAGCACCACCTGCGTGAACTGGTCCCGGGTGAGGCCGATCTCGTCGGCCAGCATGGTGGCGACCTCGGCCTTGTTCGACGAGCGGCTGGTCCAGCTGCCGTGCTCCAGCCGCTCGAGATGCGCCTGAGCCGATTGGATGGTGACGCCGTCGCCCCGCCGCTTGGGCCGCTCGTACTCCGGTGACCGGGTGACGCGATGCCGCACCCCGCGCAGCGAGAACTCCAACCGGACCGTCGGCTCGGTGCCGGGCGCGGCGAAGTCGGAGTGCAGCCGGCCGTCCCCGCCGCGATCCCCCGGCCCGTACAGGGCGAAGGTGATCGCGTCCAGGACCGACGTCTTGCCGGCACCGGTGGGCCCGTCGAGAAGGAACAGCCCGCTGGCGCCCAGCTGGTCGAAGTCGACGACCTGCTTCGTGGCGAACGGGCCGATCGCCGTGAGCTCCAACATGTGCAGGCGCATCAGGCCGACAGCTCCATCCGGGCAACCGCCTCGACCGCCACCTGCAGCGCGTCGCGCTGCGGGGGCGTGGGCCGGGTGCTGTCGACCCACTCGACGAAGGCCGCGCAGATCTCGACCGGGTCGGACGCATCGCGCAGCCGGACGAGGTCGGTGTCGGTGTCCGCGCGCTGGCCCTCCGGCTGGAAGTCGAGGACGACGGTGTGCGGCCACACCTCGCGCAGCCGCTCCATCGGCGCGTGCGGACGGCCGCGGTCGGTCAGCACGACCTTCACCCAGGCCTCCGCGACGTCGGCGAGGTCGGTGCCGGCTCGGGCCAGCAACTCCTCCATCCGGCCCCGCACCTCGCGCAGCGGTCGCGGTACCGGGGTCGGAACGAGCTCGGTAGTGATGCCACCGTGGGCATCGATCTCGACGAGCGTCACGGACTTCGTGTGATTGCGCTCGGAGAAGGAAAAAGCAAGGGGCGATCCGCTGTACCGGACGGCCGGGCCGACCTGCTGCTGGCCGTGCAGGTGCCCGAGCGCGGCGTAGCTGAGCCCCGCGAAGACGGCGGCCGGCGCGTCGCCGATACCGCCCACGCGGATGTCGCGCTCGGATTCCGACGCCGCTGCGCCGGTGACGAAGGCGTGCGCGATCGCGACGGTGCGCGCGATGCCCCGCGCCGCCGCGTCGCGATCGATCCGCTCGACCGCGGCGCGGAGCACGGACGCGTGCGAGCGCTGAGCCGCCAGCTCGTCCATGACGGCGTCGGGCAGCAGGTACGGGATCCCGTAGATCGCGACCTCGCCCGCCTCGTCGCGCAGGACGAGAGGTGTGTCCAGGTCGGCCACCCGGGTGCGGATGTGGATGCCGGCCGCCGCCTGGAGCGCCCCGCCGAAGCCGAGCCGGATGGCCGAATCGTGGTTGCCGCTGGTCATGATCACGGGCACGCCCGCGCGGGAAAGGGCCACCAGCGCCTCGTCGAGCAGCTCCACCGCGTCGGTGGACGGGATCGCCCGGTCGTAGACGTCCCCGGCCACGAGCACCGCGTCGACCTGGCGCTCTTCGGCGAGCGCGGCCAGCCAGGCGAGAAAGGCCCGCTGGTGCTCCAGCAGCGGCTCACCGTGCAGCGTCCGACCCAGATGCCAGTCGGACGTGTGAATGAGCCTCATGCGTCACTCCTGTGCGAGAACGCCGGCCGGATCCGGTCGGTTGCTCGGAGTATCGCCCGCCGCGCCGACAGTTTCCGCGCGCCACGTCGCGAATTCCGGCGATCAGCCGAGCCGCCGTTCGCTACGGTCAGAGGTATCGGGGCACCCGAAGAGCCGGCGGAGGGCACTGATGCGATACGTGGCGGTTTCAGCGCTGAGCCACGACGGACTGGTCCGGGAGCACAACGAGGACAGCTTGGTCGTCGGGCCGTGGACGCTCTGCGCGGCAGTCACCCCGATGCCGGAGACGTTCTACTTCCCACTCGAGCACGACCCCGTCCTGGTCGCCGTCGCCGACGGCCTCGGCGGCCATCCCGCGGGTGAGCACGCAAGCTCGCTGGTCGTCACCTGGCTGGCGCGGGCCGGGGTACCGGCGGACGAGGCGTCGCTGCGCGAGGCGATCGACGTGTGCAACCGCACCGTCTACGCCGACGCCACCAAGGACTCGGCACGTACCGGCATGGCCACCACGCTGGCCGGTGTCGTCCTGGACGCGGACTCGGCGCTCGCCTTCAACGTCGGGGACAGTCGCGTGTATCTCGTGGAGAACAGAGGGCTGCGGCAGGTCAGCGTGGACGACAACCCACCGCTCTCACCGGGACAGACGCACACGTCGGTCCTGACCCAGTCGATCGGCGGTGACCCCGACCACACCCGGATCGAACCGCACATCGTCGCGCGCGAGCTGACGGAATCCACGCGCTACCTCGTCTGCAGCGACGGGCTCACCGACGTCGTCGACGACGCCACGATCGCCGCCGTGCTGGATGCCCACGACGGCGGCCGGGCGGCATTCGAGTTGTGGAAGGCCGCGATCGATGCCGGCGGTCCGGACAACATAACGGTGGCCCTGGCCGAGATCTCCGACGTGTCCGGCAGCGACGAACGACCCGACACCTGATGACTCCACCGCGACGCAGGAGGATCCTCCAGGGCACGCCGTCGCACCGTCCGGTCGGAGGCCGACATGGGCATCTATGGTGAGTACGTTCTGCCCCGGATCGTCAATGTTGCGTGTGGCATGAAGGTCGCCGAACCCCTGCGGGAACGGACCTGCCGGCAGCTGCACGGACGGGTCCTGGAAATCGGCTTCGGCTCGGGCCTGAACATTCCGTTCTACCCGCCGACGGTGGACGCCGTGAGCGCGATCGAGCCGGCCGACCTCGCGTGGAAGCTCGCCGGAAAGCGACTAGTGGCCTCCACCGTCCCCGTCGATCGAGCCGCCCTCGACGGGCAGTCGCTGCCATTTCCGGACGGCAGCTACGACACCGCGCTGTCCACGTGGACGATGTGCACGATCCCGGACGTCCGCGCGGCGCTGCGTGAGATAAGACGCGTGCTGGCACCGGGCGGGACGCTGCATTTCGTCGAGCACGGTCTCGCACCCGACGATCATGTCCAGCGGTGGCAACGTCGCCTCGAACCGATGCAGAAGCGGCTCTTCGGCGGCTGCCACCTCACCAGGCCGATCGCGACCCTGCTCACCGACGCCGGGTTCGTCATCGGGGAGATCGACGTCTTCTACGAGAAGGGCGCGCCGAAGGCGCTGGCCGCCGACTCCCTCGGCGTCGCAATGTCACCGTGAATCCCTGCCGTCGGATCGTCTCGGCAGGCTGGGCAGGTACGGCGCGGTGCGGCGTCAATGCCGGCCCAGCGCGCGGTACGTCCAGCCCTCCGACCGCCACAACTCGCGGTCCAGCGCATTGCGCCCGTCGACGATGCGCCGCGCCCGCACGACTTCGGACAGCACGGACGGGTGCATCTGCCGGAACTCCGCCCACTCGGTCAGGTGCAGGACGACGTCCGCGTCCATCGCCGCGTCGACGGCACTCGGCGCGTAGGCCAGCGTCGCGTAGCTGTCCTTCGCGTTGGTCATCGCCTGCGGGTCGTATACCCGTACGGCCGCACCGGCGCGTTGCACGGCAACCGCGACGTCCAGTGCGGGCGAGTCACGGATGTCGTCGCTGTTGGGTTTGAAGGCGGCTCCGAGAACACCGACCCGGACGCCGGCGAGCGAACCGTCGCACAGCTCGCGAGCCAGGTCGACCATCCGGGCGCGCCGCCGCATGTTGATGGCGTCGATCTCTTTAAGGAAGCTCAATGCCTGATCGACGCCCAGCTCCCCGGCCCGCGCCATGAACGCACGGATGTCCTTGGGCAGACAGCCACCCCCGAAGCCGAGCCCCGCGTGCAGGAACTTGCCGCCGATCCGATCGTCGTGCGACAGCGCCGCGGCGAGCTGGGTCACATCGGCTCCGGTCACCTCGCACACTTCCGCCATGGCGTTGATGAAGGAGATCTTGGTAGCCAGGAACGAGTTGGCGGCCACCTTCACCAATTCGGCAGTAGCGAAGTCGGTGACGATGCAGGGTGTGTCTGCGGCGAGGATCGGCGCGTAGACCTCGCGCAGGATTCCGGCGGCCCGCTCGGAGCGGACGCCCATGACGATCCGATCCGGTCGCAGCGTGTCCTCCACGGCGAAGCCCTCGCGGAGGAACTCCGGGTTCCAGACCAGCTCGGCTCCGACCGCCTCGATCGATTCGGCCAGTCGGGCCGCAGTCCCGGCCGGCACGGTCGACTTGCCCACGACCACGGCACCGGCACGCACTTCCGAAAGCAGTGACGCCACGGCGGCGTCCACGTAGCTCAGGTCGGCGGCGTACTCACCCTTCTTCTGGGGCGTGCCGACACAGACGAAGTGCACGTCGCCGAACGCGCCGACCTCCGCGTACGACGTCGTGAAGCGCAGCCGGCCGCTGTCGATGTTGCGCTGCAGCAACTCGGGCAGGCCCGGCTCGAAGAACGGCACATCGCCGCAGTTCAGTCGCTTGACCTTCATCTCGTCGGTGTCGATGCCGAGCACGTCGTGTCCGAGCTCGGCCATCGCGGCGGCATGTGTGGCACCGAGGTAGCCGGTGCCGATCACGGTCAGTTTCATCTCATCCTCCACTGCTGACGAGCTTGATCGTGCCCTCCATCTGGGCCGGCATGAGCCCCGAGCCATAGAGCGGGTTGGCGACACCGGCCTTGAACGCGGCCAGTGCCGCGGGTGACGAGTCGATCTGCCAGTTCGTGCTCACCGTCAACTTGGTGCCGTCAGTCAGTTTGATCGTGTGTAGACCGTCGACGTTGTTGTTGAACAGGACGAAGCCGACGAGCCGCGGATCGGCGGCAACGTTGGCCAGCGTCTCCTTGGTCCAGGCCACCTTGTTAGCAGTGTTGTCGGTACTCGCACCGACCACCTGCGCCGATCCCATCTCGGCAATGAGAATGGGCTTGGTGCTCACGTCCTTCAGGCCAATGTCGACGCTGTTGCCGTTCAGCGTCCCCCCGAAGATCCAGTCATACGTAGCCGGCTGGGTCGGGCGGAACTGGTAGGCCGACATTCCCATCCAGTCGACGTACGCGTCGCCCGGGTAGTCCTCCTTGAGCCCGGTATCGCCCGCGGTCCATCCGGTCGTGGCATCGACCTGGAGGGTGTCGGTGCGTGACGGAGTCCACGC
>JAODNL010000055.1 GCA_025465405.1 Pseudonocardiales bacterium
CGACGACATCGAGGCATTTGTCGAGCAGATGTCCCAACGCGGCGTTGAGTGCGCCGAACTGAGTGCCGAGCGCTGGGGGACGCTGACCAGGCTCACGCTCCCCGGCGGCGGAACACTGGGTGTCTACCAGCCGTCGCACCCGTCACCGCTGACCGTCGGCTGAGGCCCCACGACAACGCCGCCGGTCGACAGCGGCATGGTCGCGCATCCGCCGCGACAGCGGTGATCGCACTGTCGGCGGCAAATGAGTGCGCTCACGTGAGCACACTGGTCGACTTCGTGTGGATACGCGAACTCTTCTGCTGCGGCGGAACATCTCTGTGCAGACGCGCGCAGCCACGTCGGCGCGTCTGCACAAGATCGCGTCAGTCGGCGGATCACCGATCCGACGAGCAATCCGCTCATAGCTGCGACGGGTCGACGGTGGAATCTGGGATGGAAAGCGCACGAGCACGCCGGCCGCTTCGTGTCCGGGCCGAGGCGATAGCCGTGGGATGGACGCCGGGCCAGCGGGCCCGCCGCTGCAAGGAGCTCGGCCCTGGCCATGACGCGGGTCGGTGATCATGGCCCTTTGAAGGCCGCGAACGTGCCGAGTCACTCACCGCACCTGATCACTCACGATCTCACCGTCGGCCACCTGAATGACTCGGTCGGCTTGGGTGATCACGTCGCCGGCGTTGCGCCCGTGGATTGCGGCCACGATCGTCGTTCCCGGCAGGGCGGCCCGAAGGTTAACCATTATCCGCACGGCGGTCGCATCGTCCAGGCCCTCCGTCGGCTCGTCGAGCAACAGCAGCCGCGGACGGCGAAGGTAGGCCTGAGCCAGGGCCAGCCGGCGGCGCTGCCCTCCGGACAGGAAATTGCCTCTTGGTCCGACTGGGGTCGAACGCTCGACGAACCCCGATAGGACCGCGACGTGCAGGGCGTGGTCGAGCTCGGCTCGGGTAGCCCCCGGACGCGCCAGGCGCAGGTTGTCCTCGATGGTGCCGCTGAGCACGCCGCTGTCCGCCTCCACCAGGGTGAGGTAGCCGCTGCGCTGCCCGTAGCTCAGGGCGTAGGGATCGACTCCGCCGACGCGTACCTCGCCGGCCATGGCTGGTTGCTCGCCCGCAAGCACGGACAGCAGCGTCGTCTTTCCCGCACCGGAGGGGCCAGCGAGAATGACAAGGCTGCCCGCCGCGACGTCCAAGTGGGCGACCTCGAGCACCGGACCCGTCGCATAGCCGGCCGACAGCCGGCGGATAACGATGTCGGCGGCGACCGGCGCGCCGGCTGGCCAGGGCGCCAGTTCACGCGCGCCGGTCGGCTCGATGTCACGCCCGGCGACTCGTTCCAGGCCGGTCACTTCGCGCAACCGGTGCCAGGCCGCGCGGGCCCGGCCGGACTCCTGGCCGATCGAGCCGATCGTCTTCACGGCATCGAACAGCGCCAGTGCCAGAAGTGCGGCGAAGGCAAGTACCGCGGAATCCAGTGGCCGCGGGCCAACCGCTCCGGCGGCCAGGATCGCAGCAACGGTCAGCCCGGCGGCGATCGCGATCACGGCCTGCCCGTTACTGTTCCTGACCGATAGCCGCCGAGCGGGAACATCCAGCGCAGCGAAACGGTCGCGGAGCTCGTCGTACGCGTGCTGGCGCGCGCCGTAACCGGCCAGCTCGACGCGGCCTTCCATCGCCTCGATGAGGCGTGAGCGGGCCACGGATCGGTCACGCGCGAGCTGGCCGCCGAGACGACGGCTGCCCTTGTCCATCGTCAGGTTGGTGGCCAGCGCGAGGATCAGCAGCCCTCCGGCTGCCGCGCCGAAGAAGGGCCGGACGATCGTCAATACCGTCAGGCTTCCGACGCCGACAACGGTGCACACGACGGCTGGGACCGCGACGGCGAGCACGAACCGGTCGAGGGTGTCGACGTCCGCGTGCACCCGGTCGAGCAGATCACCGCTGCGCAGGGACCGCAGCTTCGCCATCGGCAGTCGCGTCGCCGAGGCGAACAGGCGCGTACGCACCTGGGCCAGCAGTTCGAGCGTCGACTGATGCGTGGACAGTCGCTCGCCGTAGCGGGCGGCGGTGCGAATGACGGCCAGCGCCTCGACTCCCGCGCTGGGATACAGCCAGGAGAACCGCGACGTGCTGGACAGGCCGGTCTGAGCTGACCTGACGATGAACCAGCCGGCCACGCCCATCAGACCGGCAGACGCCACAGCGGCGGTCATCGCGAGCAGCAGCCCCAGCACCAGCCGCGTGCCCGCCTGCTTCGAATCGAGCGGGGACGCGAGCTCAGTCATGGACGTGTCCGTCCTCGAGGTTGATCACGTAGTCGGCGAGGCCCAGCACCGCATCGGAATGGCTGGCCACCAGCGCCGTCCGCCCGCGCAGCAACTCGTGCAGCGGTTCGATCAGGCTGCGCTCGGTGTCCCGGTCGAGATGGGCGGTCGGCTCGTCCACGATCAGGAACGTCGCATCGCTGAGGAACGCCCGCGCGATCGAGATCCGTTGCGCCTCTCCTGCGGACAGCCCCCAGCCGCGCTCACCGAGCACGGTGTCCAGCCGGTCAGGCAGGCTGCGCACCACCCGCGTCAGCTGAGCCCGCGCGATCGCTTCCCACATCCGGGACGCGGAAAGGCCCGGCTGGCCGAGGCCGAGGTTGTCGGCGAGCGTGCCCGGGAAGAGGTAGGGCCGTTGGGCGATCAGCAGCGCCCGCCCGCCTTGACCGGGTGCCCGCCGGTCGAGCCGCACGGTGCCGTCAGTGGGCGCCAGCCAGCCTCCGGCGACCCGGAGCAGAGTCGACTTGCCGCTTCCCGAGGCCCCGGCCAGACCGAAGACGGCCCCTGACGGCACGGTGAACGTGACGTCATCGAGCGCTGTCGACGAGCGAGTTGGATAGCGAACGCGCACGTCGCGCAACTCGACCCGGGGCGGGGTACCGGTCCACGTCGAGTAACTGCCACGACCGACGTAGCGGGTTTCGGTCAGCGACCCGAGAACCTCGGCGGCGGCAATCGCCTCCTGGCCTTGGTGATACGCGGCGGCGAAGCGGCGCAGGGGCAAGAAGAATTCGGGGGCCAGCAGCAGGACGAAGACCGCCGAGCGCGGTGCGATGTACACCGGCAGCGGGGCGGCGTGGACATAGCCGAGCAGCGTGGCCCCCGTGTACATCGCGACCACCCCGATGCCGAACGTCGAGACCCATTCCAGAGCGGTCGAGGCGAGGAACGCGATGCGCAGCACGGCCACCGTCCGGCGTGCGAGTTCGTGGGCGGCCCGCTCCACCACGCGGCGTTGGTGCGCGATGGCTCCGAGCGTGCGCAACGTGGACGCGGCCTGGAGGCGCTCCAGTACCTGGCCCGACAACTCGCCGATCTGCGTCATCTGCCGACGGCTCACCTCAGTCGCCCCGAGACCGGTGACCGCCATGTTGATCGGGACGATCGGCAGCGATACGAGCAATAGCAACCCGACCACCCAGCTCGCCGGGAAGACCGCGACCAGGATCACGATTGGCACGCTCACGACGGCTACTGCGGCCCGGGCGTATCCGCGAAAGTACGCGCCGATCCGCGGCAGTTGGTCCGTCACCGCAGTCGCGGCGAGGGCGGGAGTCACCGACTCGTCGTCAGCGTCGCCGAGCAGCACGGACTCGAGCAGTTCGGCCCGTACCGCGGTCTCGACCCGTGCGGCGCCGGCCTCGGCCAGCCGAGCGGCGATCAGGGTGGCGACCGCGGCGATCAGGGCGCCGAGTGCGACCCCGACGATCGCGCCGCCAAGTCCGCCGGGGCGCCCCGGGCCGATACCCGCGACGATCAGGGTGGCTATGTTCCAGCAGACGAGCACAGTGGCGGCGGCGGCAAGCACATCGGCCAGTCCCGCGGCGACAAAGAACGCCCGGCCGTGCCGACGGGCGGCGGCCAACCAGGACCGCGCCGCGCGTTGATCCTTCGGCGCCGCCTGGTCCGGGTATGCCGTGCCGGCAACGGGTTCCGCCGTGCTCACGACGGCGGACGGCGTGCCCGGCATCAGCGTTGCGAGTGCTGGGTGGTGATCCACGCGGCGACAGTGATGACGGCCATCACCCCGATCATCAGCGGGTCGAACCAGGTGCCGAGTCCGCTCAGGTCGTTTTCGGAGGCCAGGATCGCGGCGGCCCAGACCGGCAGCAACAGCAGGGTTACGACGATCCGTGCCGACGCCGGCCATTTGCGGTCAGCCATGGGGGGACTCCTTCTCAGTTCGACGGCGACAGCGCGCCTCGGCCGTTAGCCGCGGGCGGCGTTTCAGCGACGTGGATGGCCCGTGGCGCACTGCGGAACACCCAGTGCGCGTATATCCCGTACGCGACCGTCCCCGGTCCGATGATGCCGATCATCGCGGTGAGGAACACCAGGGTGTTTCGTCCGGCGGCCGCTGAATAGATCGTGACTGAAGGCGCCACGAGCTGCGGGAAGTACAGGCAGACCAGCGCGAGCAGACCGGCGGTCTCGGCCGCGGCGACGGCAAAGAAGCTGACCTGCTTGGGTGTGCGACCGGCCCAACGCCAGGCCGTGTAGAACGCACCGGCCGCAATCAGCAGGCCGTACGTGAACGGCAGCCATCGATCGACACCGTCGAGACGCAGGCGCGCCGTGGTGGCTACCGGCAGCAGGCTCGCGCTGAGGGCGCAGGCCAGCACGACCGGGCCGGTCAACAACCGAACCTGGCGACTGGCTCGTCGGCGTTGCTCAAGTGGAAGCTTCGCCTGCAGTTGCGCGGCGCCGGCCCAGGCGTAGAGCAGGACGGTCGCACATCCGGTCAGCAACGCGTAGCCGTGGCCGAGGAAGTCCCAGGGGCGTCCCGCGAACTGATGATTCACCACCGTGATCCCGGTCAAGAGTCCTCCGAACAGGACACCCTGAGCGAAAGCCGTCACGAGTGACCCGACGCCGAACAGCCGGCCCCAGACCGGGTCGAAGCCCGGCCGCTGCAGTGCCATCTCGATCGCGAAGCCGCGGAAGATCAGGGCGAACAGCATGAGGCACAGGGGCAAGTACAGGCCGGGGAGCGCGGTCGCGTAGGCGTCCGGAAAGCCTGCCCACAAGCCCATCGCCAACAGGATCAACCACGACTCGTTGCCGTCCCACACGTTTCCGACGACGTCGAGCATGCCGCGCCGGGTGCCGGCGTCCCGCTCGAGCAGCGTGAGCGTGCCGATCCCGAGGTCGTAGCCGTCAAGGATCACGTAGCTGAGCAGGGCCAGCAGAAGGACGGCCATCCAGAAGAACACCATCTGCGATCACTCCGACCCGACTGGCGCGAGCGAACCCGCCGATGGTGATGGTGCCGCCGGGTTGGCCGGCTCCGTTTCCGCGCTGGTCGCTGGGAGTTCCTCCGGCCCTATGCGGACCTCGTGGACGACGTGTCGCACCCAGGCCCCGAAGAGGACCAGGAAGATGACCCAGAACCCGGCGAGAGTCGCGATCAGCTCACCCGTGCTCAGCGACGAGGGCGAGTTGGCGACGAGGAGTTTGCCGTAGACCAGCCATGGTTGCCGCCCTGATTCGGATACCACCCAGCCCGCGATCGTGCCGAACACGCCGACAGGCATCGTCCACAGCACGAGCCGCAAGAACCAGCGCTCGATGAACATCCGTCGGCGCAGTCGCATGACGAGCCCGATGAACGCGACTGAGAACATCCCCCACGCGGCGAAGATCATGATCTTGAAGCCGTAGAAGGTCGGCCACACCGGCGGCTGCATCGATTTCGGGAACTGCTCGAGACCCGGCACCGGCGTGGTTCCGGAGAAATTGTGGAATACGAAGACGCTGCCCGCGTGCGGGATGCTCAGCGTGAAATCGTCGCGCTGCTTGGACTGGTTCGGGATCACGATCAGATTCCAGCCGGTGTTGCCATTCGCGAAGTTGCCCTCGGCGGCGGTGACCTTGGCCGGCTGGTAGACGGCGCTCACGTAGCTGGCCGTGCTGTCGCCGACGTAGAGCTGGATCGGTAACAACAACGACGCCCCCAGCAGCCCGACGGACATCGTCTTCCGGGCGAACTCGGCCGCGCGGTGCTTCAACAGGTAGTAGGCCCCGATCGCCGCGATGAACCACGATGCCGAGATCAGCACCGCGAGCACCTGGTGGGGAAAGCGCCATACGAAGGCGGGATTGAAGATC
>JAODNL010000103.1 GCA_025465405.1 Pseudonocardiales bacterium
CCGAGCACCGCGGATCGATCGTCTCCTTCGCGACGTCGGACGAGGCAAAAATCACATCCCGCCTCGCCGAGCGCGGGATCAGCGTGTGGGGACGCGACGGCCGGGTACGCATCGCGCCGCACCTCTACAACACCGTCGCCGACGTTCAGGCGTTCCTACAGCACCTGGCGCCCGTCCTCGCCGAGGTGCAGCGGTGACCGGCTCCATGATCATCGACGCGCACACCCACGTCACCGCCGCTCCCGGCAGCGGCGTGCCGCGCAGCCCGCAGCTCCCGAACGCGCCGATGTTCACCGCCCCGGTCCAACAGCTGCTGGAGGCGATGGATACAACCGGGGTCGACCAGGCCGTTCTCATCCAGCCGAGCCTCTACGGATTCGACCACTCGCAACTGCTGCGCTGCCTGGAGGCGCACCCCCACCGGTTCGTCGGCATCGCCTTGGCCGACCCGGTTAGTCCCCGTTTCCCCGACGAGCTCAGCGAGCTGGTGCAGCGGGCGCCGATCCGGGGGATCCGGCTCGCCCCGCTGATCGCGCCGGAGCTGGGCTGGTTCGACGCGGCGGCCGAGCCGCTGTACGAGGCGGCCGCGCGACTCGGGCTCAGCGCGAACCTGCTGATCACCCCCGCCGTCCTACCGGTAGTGGATCGGTGGGTCGCAGCGCATCCCGACCTCACGATCGTCGTCGATCATCTCGCCCGCCCCGACCTCGACCCGCAGAGCCCCGGAACGATCTGCGACGACCTACTGCGGCTCGCGCGCTTCGACAACGTCCACGTCAAAATGTCCGCGCTGCCAGAGATGTCGAGCCGCCCCTACCAGCATCAGGACATACGGCCGTGGGTGCGCGCGGTCCTGTCCGAGTTTGGCGCCCAACGCCTCATGTGGGGCTCGGACTTCCCCTACACGACCGACACAGACGGGTACCTGCGGGCGCGCACGGTCCTGGACCAATGCGAGGTCGGCGACGCCGACCGCAGCCGCATCCTGTCCGGGACCGCCGCCGCCGTCTACCGACTGCCAGCACTCACGGAAGGGCCAAGCCTATGACCATTCCCTCGCTCCAACTGCCTGCCCGTTACTACCGCACGCACCCAGTCCGAGCGCCGCTCGGCTACGCGCAGGAGACGCTGGACCTCGACCCACGCCGCACCGCGTTCCTGCTGGTCGACGTGAACGGTCTCGGCTTCGACCGCGACGAGCCGGCGCCGCCGCCGGACCTGCCCCCGTTCTACGCCGATCTGGCCAAGGCGAGCCGTCGGATTGTCGTCGACCACATCGTCCCGGCCAAGCAGGCAGCCGTCCGAGCCGGCATACCGATCGTTTACCTCTCCAATCACCTGTCGCCGACGCTGAACGAGCGCAGCGAATGGCGGAACCTGTCGCTGCGCGTGCACAACATCGACGTCCTGCAGAGCTGGCAGGAGCCGAACGACATCCTGGCCTATTCCGACGTGATCGCGCCTCAGCCAGGGGATTACCTGGTGAAGAAGCAGCTCTACAGCGGCTTCTTCGAGACCCAGCTGGACTCGCTGCTGCGCAGCCTCGACATCTGCAACCTGGTCACCGTCGGCTTTGACAGCCGGATCTGCCTACACACGACGGTGATCGACGCGATGTACCGCAACTACCGCGTGATCGTGCTGCGGGATGCGATCGGCACCTCGTTGCTGGCCGACGACGCCGAGACCGGCGACGGCAAGTGGGCCGACGCCAACGCGGTGCGGTTCATGGAGACCAACGTCGGCTACACCGCGACGAGCGAGCAGTGGATCGCGGCCTGCGACGGGCACGTGACCGGGATGCCGGCATGACCGAGCAATGGATCCACTGCGGCGCGCTGGTCACCGGGAGCGGCGAACCGCTGCTTCGGGATGCGGTGGTGCACGTTGCCGACGGCGTGATCGCGGGCGTACACGCCGCGAGCGAGCTTCCGGCGGACATAGACGCCGACCGCATCGTCGACCACTCGACGGCGACCGTCATTCCCGGCTTCGTCGACGCCCACGTGCACCTGCTGTTCACCTGCGACGTCGACCACGAGCTCACGCGGGCCAGCGTCGAGCACTCCGCCCCCGCGCGGCTGGCGTTGATCGGCGCGCGCAACGCCACGGAGTGCCTGCTCGGCGGCGTGACCACCGTCCGCGACTGCGGCGACATCGGCTTCACCACCCTGGATATCCGCGACGCCATCAGCGCCGGCCGCCTGCCGGGACCGCGGATCCTCGCGGCCGGCCCACCGATAACCACGACGGGCGGCCACCTGCACTGGTGCGGCAACGCGGCCGACTCCATCGACGAGATCCGCAAGGCCACCCGCATGCTCTGCACGCGCGTAGTGGACATGGTCAAGGTCATGGCCAGCGGCGGCAACATGACTCGTGGCTCGAACAAGCTGCTGCCGCAGTTCCAGACGCACGAGATGCAGGTTGTGGTGGAGGAGGCGCACCGACTGGGCCGGCGGGTGGCCGCGCACGCGCTGAACACCGAGAGCATCCGCCGCGCCGTCGCCGCCGGGGTGGACACCATCGAGCACTGCATCTGGGTCAATGAAAAGGGCGAGCCCGACCTCGACCTTGACCTGGTGGACGAGATGGCGCGGCGCCCAGTGTCGGCGACGTTGACGATGGCCGGAATCGTCCGGGTGCTGCTGCCCGATGCCGAGCCCGCTGGCGCGGGGGAGCTGTGCGCGGCGCACTCCATGTCCGCGACCGGCAATCTCTACGATGACTTCGCCTTCGCCCGCACCATGCGCGCAGCCGGCGTCCACGTGT
The DNA here is from genome assembly GCA_025465405.1 of Pseudonocardiales bacterium. GTDB lineage: Bacteria > Actinomycetota > Actinomycetes > Mycobacteriales > Jatrophihabitantaceae > RYN-117. Next base: position 2,773 of record JAODNL010000103.1, read on the forward strand.
CCGTGGCGAGCGACGCGGGCGTGCGGTTCACGCCGTTCCGCGAGTTCGGCCGCACGGTGGAGTGCACCATGCAGGCGCTCGGCGTGCCGTTCAGCGAGGCGATCGCGATGTCAACGCTGCGCTCGGCCGAGTCACTGGGGCTGGCCGACCGCGTCGGCAGCATCGAGGCAGGCAAGGCGGCAGACCTCGTGGTGCTCGACGGCGTCGCCGACGAGGCGACGCGGCGCATCGGGCCGATCCGTCAGGTGTGGCGCGACGGCGCCCTATTGGTCAACGGCGGCCAACTGGCCGTCCCGGAGGTGACATCGTGAACGATCAGATCGCGCAGCGACTCGCAGGCCTCGGGCTGGAGCTGCCCCAGCTGCCTGCCCCGCGCTACCACTACATACCCGCGACTCACACGGGCGAGCTCTGGTTCTTCTCCGGCAAAACACCCATCGTGGCGGGTGCGCTGCTGCACCCGGGCCGACTCGGGGACCTCTCGGTCGACAAAGGGCGGCAGGCGGCGCGCGTCGCCGCGTTGAACCTCCTCGCCGCGATCGAAACCGAACTCGGGCTCGAGAACGTCACCCGCGTTCTCAAGATCACCGGATTCGTCGCGAGCGCCGATGGTTTCGTCGAGCAGCCCACGGTCATCGACGCCGCATCCGAGCTGCTCGTCGACGTCCTGGGGGACGCCGGCCGCCACGCGCGCTCGGCGATCGGCGTCGCTTCGCTCCCGGGCAACGCGGCGGTGGAGGTCGAGGCGATCGTGTCCGGAACGAGGAGGCAGACAGCATGACCGGCGTCCGCACCTACACCGTCGACGAGATCCAAGAGCGCATCGACGCGGTGCCTCGAGTGTCCCTAGCCCACCTACCGACCCCGCTGGACGACTGCCCGAACCTCTCCCGCGAGCTGCGCCGGACGATCAGCATCAAGCGCGACGACTGCACCGGTCTCGCGTTCGGCGGCAACAAGGTCCGCCAGCACGAGTTCATGCTTGCCGATGCGATCGCCGCAGGCGCG
>JAODNL010000092.1 GCA_025465405.1 Pseudonocardiales bacterium
TGTGGCTCGTCCACGAGCCGGCCGACGACCACGATCTCGGTGGACCCGTCCTGCGTTCCGGCCGTCGGGGCGTTCACCGCAACGGTCTCGTTCCGGTACTTCGGAGCGGCGCGCGCCTTCCCCGTCCAGGTGTCCGGCACCGGGCCGCAGCCGATCGATCCCAACCAGATCAGTTTCGCCGCGGCATGGGATGGGACTACCGCGGGTGGGGCGCCGCAGGTGAAGATCACTACGACCAGTTCGTACGACGATCCGACCCTCGCGTCGCTGCACTGGACGGAGGCCCTGACGTCCGACCAAGCCGCCGGGACGAGCTGCGGCAGCGGCACGCAGGCGCCGACGACGGCTCCGGCGGGCATCGACGTCGCCATCGACGCCAACGCGTGCCCGACCACCGCGCCCGACCCGGGAGGCAACGCACCGACCTTCACTTTGACGATCACCTACACGGATCCGACGATGGGCGACACCCACACCTACACCGCCGTCGTCACCGGCACGCCGCCAAACTGACCAGGAGCCCCATGACCAGCACGTCAGACGAGATCGTCCGCGTGGCGCAGGATGCCGAGCGCCTCTGCACGAACATCGGGGTCGTGATTCAGGGCAAGCCCGAGGTCATCCGCAACGCGGTCGTCTGCCTGCTCGCCGAGGGTCACCTGCTGCTGGAAGACGTGCCCGGAACCGGCAAGACGTCATTGGCGCGCGCCCTGGCGTCGTCGCTGTCGATCACCTGGAACCGCATCCAGTTCACCCCCGACCTGCTCCCCTCGGACATCAGCGGGGTGTCCGTCTACAACCAGGCGACGAGCCAGTTCGAGTTCAAGCCCGGTCCGGTCTTCGCGAACGTCGTGCTCGGCGACGAGATCAACCGGGCCTCGCCGAAGACCCAGTCCGCGCTGCTCGAGGTCATGGAGGAGGGCACGCTGAGCACCGACGCACACGTCTACGCGATGCCCAAACCGTTCATGGTCGTCGCCACGCAGAACCCGATCGACATGGAGGGCACTTACGTGCTGCCGGAGGCGCAGCTCGACCGGTTTTTGATGAAGCTCACGGTGGGGTATCCGTCGGCCGATGCCGAGGCCGCCGTGCTGCGCACCCAGAAGATGGGGGCCACCGTCAGCCATCTGATTCCCGTGCTGACCGGCGGCGACGTCCTCGCGATGATCGAGACGATCAAGCAGATCGAGATCAGCGCCGCGCTCGAGCAATACATCGTGTCGATCGCCGCGACCACCCGGTCGATGTCCGAACTGCGGCTGGGAGTGTCGCCCCGCGGCAGCCTGGCGTTGCTGCGCGCCGCCCGCGCATTCGCCGCGACCGACGGCCGCTCGTTCGTCATCCCCGAGGACGTGAAGGAGATGGCGCCCGTCGTGCTCGCGCATCGGGTGATCCTCCAGCCGGACGCCGAGCTGCAGGGACGGACCGGACTCGAGCTCGTAACCCGTGCGGTTCAGTCGGTGCCGGTCCCGCACGCGGTGTCCGCGTACTAGGTCATGACCCGGATGGGATTGGCCGCACTGCTCGCGGGCGTCGTTGCGCTGGTGCTCGGCCTGTGGCTCGGCTGGACGTCGTTCGACCTGATCGGCGTCGGACTGCTCGCCGTGGTCGCGGTCGGTCTGGTCACGATCCTGCGCCCGTCGCGGCTCACGATCGACCGCCAGGTGCAGCCACCGCGGGTGCCGAAGGGCTCGCCCGCCATCGCGTTCCTGACCTTCGCCAACCGGGGTCGCACGACGATCGCGACAACCGTGGCCAGCCAGCCGTTCGGCGGCACCCAGGTCCGCACGGTCATCCCCCGGCTGCGCCGCGGCGAGCGCGGCGTACGCACCTACCGGCTGCCGACCACGCAGCGCGGCATCTTCGACATCGGGCCGGTCGAAGTCACCCGGCGCGACCCGTTCGAGCTGTTCCGGGTGTCCAGCAAGCACGCCGAGCCGGAACGGATCTGGGTGTACCCGCGCGTGCTCGACTTCCACCCGCTGCCGGCCGGCCAGCGACGCCACCTGGAGGGGCCGTCCTCGGACACCTCGCCGCAGGGCAACATCACGTTTCACCGGCTGCGGGACTACGTCGTCGGCGACGACCTGCGCCTCGTGCACTGGCGCTCGTCGGCGCGCACCGGAAAGCTCGTCGTCAGGCACAACGTCGACACCTCCCAGCCCTACAGCGTGGTGGTCCTCGACCAGCGGCCGGGCCGCTACACCGCCGCGGCGTTCGAGTCGGCGGTGGACGTCGCCGCCTCCGTGCTCGTCGCGTCGGCGGCCAACAAGGCGCCGGTGGAGCTGCGGCTCACCGACGGCACCGCGGTCGGCGGTCCGCGGCTACGCGACGTGACGCCGCTGATCGACCATCTGACCGGCGTGCGGCCAGGCTCGGCCGGCTCGCTGCAGGCCGAGCTGCTGAAGCTGCGGCGGGCCCGGGGCGGCACGTCGCTCGTCGTCGTGACCGGAGTGCTCGACCCCGCGGACCTGCCCTACGTCGCCGCCCTTCGGCGCCGGTTCGAGCGACTGGTCGTGGTCTCGGTGGACGTCGACGAGTCTCCGGGCGCCCGGTTCCCCGGCGTCTGGGTGATCACGGCTGTGGACGCCGACCAGGCCTGTGCGGCCTGGAACCTGCGGGTGCATTCGTGATCCGCCGCCTGGTCCCGTTCACCCTGCTCCCGCTGGCGATCGTGGCCAACGGGATCGCGAGCGCACCCTGGCTGCGGGCGTTCCCGTCCAGCGTGCTGGCGGCGCCGCTGTTCGGCGCCGCGGTGTTGAGCGTGCTGATTCCGATCGTGGTGGCGCGGCTGGCCGGCGCCCGGCTGTGGATCACGGTGCTGGCCGACCTCGCCGCCTTGGTGCTGTACGAGTTGCTGGTCGTGCTGAAGAAGCCGGACGGCTTCGGCGACCTGGTCACCGGCATCTGGCACGGACCCGCGCAGGTGCTGACGTTCGCGCTGCCGCTGGTGAGCCCGCCGACACTGCTCGTCGCGCCGGTCGCCCTGTGCTGGCTCGCGGGGGCGATCGCCGGCGAGTGCCTGGCGCGCAGGTGGTACACGGCGCTGCCGTTCGGCGGCTGGCTGGTCGCGTTCGGCCTCTCCTATGCCGGCACGGTGCGCGCCGGGACGGGCAGCGCCCACGACGCCCGCGTCGCGGACACCTGGCTGGCCCTGGCGCTGCTCGCCACACTGTTGCTGCTGCGTGTCGCACAGACGTGGGTGCGCCAGGACGCGAGCGCCGAGCCGACCCAGCCCGACGGCGCGCTGCCCCTCCGCGGCCTGGCGGTCGGGACCGCGACGACTGTGATCGTCGCGCTGGCCGCGGCCGCCGCCGTGCAGTCGTCGGCGTTTGCCGGCCGCACCACGGCCCCGCAGCGCGTCCCGTCGGTCGACCAGTCCCACCCGGTGTCCCCGATCGCCTTCATCTCCGGCCTGCGGCCACCCAAGCCGGGCACCGCCGGTCAGCCGGTCTTCCACGTGTCGGTCGATCAGACCTCGCCGCGCTACTTCGAGGTCGCCAACGTCGACTACTACGACGGTGACGGCTGGAGCTTCCAGCGCAGCTTCCGCCCGTCCGGCGGCATCCTGCCGGCCGACCGCGATCCCGCCCTGGACGTCGCCGGGCCGGCTGTTCGGCAGCACTACAGTATCGACCGCGGGCCGCTGGCGTCCGCGCCCTGGATGCCCTACCTCGACCGCCCTCAGAAGGTCACCGGCACCGAGGTCAACATCGACGCCGCGAGCGGCATGATCGTGCCGAGCACGATGCTGAGGGACGGCGCCGGGTACACGGTGCAATCACACGTTCCGGTAGCGAACTTCGTCGACGTCTCGTCCGCGTCCTTGCCCGCCACGTCGGCACCGCCGATAGACACCCAGCTCCCCGGCCCGCTGCGAGTGTCGCTCGCCAAGCTGGTCACGACGTTCGGCGACGAGACCGGCACGTCGACCTCACCCCCGGTGCCGTTCCTCCAGGCGCTGGCGAAAGATCTGCAGCGCAACTACGCGCTGGCCGGCGCCCCGACGACGTCCCGTTCGCGCACCGCGACGCCGAGCACGTCGGCCCGAGAGCGGATCGGCGGAGTCGGTTTCGCCGACGTGCTGGCATCGGTGATCGGGCCGCAGCGCTCGGCCACACCCGAGCAGTACGCGACGCTGTTCACCCTGGTCGCCCGCCAGCTGGGCGTGCCGGCGCGACTGGTCACCGGCTTCCGGGTGCCGTCGCCGTCGGGCGGTGTGACGCTCACCCCCGGCACCTACACCGTGACCACCGCCGACGCGTGGACCTGGGTCGAGATCCCGCTGCGCGGCGGAGGGTGGGTCGTGGTGGACCCGTCGCCCAGCACCTATTCCGGAGCCGAGCAGCAAGCCAGTGCGTCACCGTCACCGTCGCAGACGCCCAGCGCGGCACCCACCCGTAACGCGCTGATCACCCGGGCGAACGGCGGCCACGCGGTGGCCCCGAAGAGCACCGTCCCGCACAAGCACGGCGCCACCCGCGGGCCGCTCATGGTGCTCCTGGCGATCGCGGCGGGCGTGCTGATCGTGCTGGTCCTGCTGGGCGCTGTCCTGCGCAAGCGGCTGCGGGTTCGCCGGCGCCGCCGCTTGCCCGACCCGCGCCGACGGCTGCTCGGCGCGTGGCACGAAAGCCTCGACGTGCTGACCGAGTCCGGCCTGCCGGACCTGACCAACCTCACCAGCGCGGAGATCGCGACGGCCACCGGCGAGCGGTTCGGCGACGAGCCGGCCGCCCAGGCGCAACTCCTCGGTCGCGCGGCGAACACCGCCGTCTACACGGGGTCAGTCGCCGTCACTCCGGTCCAGGCGGACGCCGCCTGGCAGGCACATGCCACCCTGCGCCGGCTGGTCAGGCGGCAGCTGTCCCCCCGCGCGCGCCTCGTCGCCGGCCTGCGCTTCCACCGCTCGTTGTCACGGACCGTGATCGGCCCGGCCTCGTGGGCCGAGGCGGGCGCGCGCGGCAAGCGGCCCCGTCGCGGCCGACACCGCTGATCAGCTCTCGGAGTTAGGCCGCGGCGAGCTGAGCCCGCACGTCCTCGTCGAAGAGTTCGGTCGTACGAGCCACGGTGCGCGCTGCCCATCGCCCCGAAGTCAGGATCCCCAGCAGGAACACGGCCAGCCCGCACCCGGCGACGATCCACCACCCGGCGTCACTGGCTTTGGCAAACCCCGTGGACAGCGACGCACCGCCCAGACCCGAGTTCAGCACCGAACCGACGACGGCGACCCCGAGCGCGGCACCCACCTGCCGGCTCGTCGAGGCCACCGCGGCGGCGACGCCGGCCTGGCTGTTCGGCATCCCGGACACGGCCGCAGTCGTGATCGGCGCGTTGACCATCCCGAACCCGAGCGCAAACACCGCGAAGGCGAAGATCACCCACGCCAGCGACGTGTGTGGCCCGGTCCCGACGAGCATGACCCCGCCCGCGCACATCCCTGCCCCAGCGACGAGTAGCGGCACGCGGGGCCCGCGCGTTCCCACGATGCGACCGGACAGCGGCGCGAAGATCATCGTCAGCACCGCGAACGGCAGCGTGCACAGACCCGCCTGTAACGCCGACAAGCCGCGAACGTCCTGCAGGTAAAGGGCATTCAGGAACAGGAACGCGGCGAACGCCGCGAACGAGCAGATCGCCGTGACGGTGGCTCCCGCGAACGGAACGGATCGGAAGAACCGAAGGTCCAGCAACGGGTCCGGCCGCCGCGGCTCGTATGCCAACAGCAGGAGCAACGCGGCCGCGGCCACGCCGAACAGCGCGAGGATCTCCGCGGACCCCCATCCGGCGCGGGGCGCCTCGATGATCGCGTACGTCAAGCTGGCCAGCAACGCGATCACGGCCACCTGGCCTACGACGTCGACGCGCCGCGCCCGAGCCGCCTTCGACTCCGGCACGAACCGCGCTGCCAGCACCAACGCCGCGACGCCGATCGGGATGTTGATCCAGAAGATCGCCCGCCACCCGATCGAATCGATGAGCACGCCGCCGACGACCGGACCGATGCCGATACTGATGCCGACGACAGCGCCCCACACGCCGATCGCCCGAGCCCGTTCCCGGCGCTCGGTGAAGACGTTCGTGATGATCGACATCGCGACGGGGTTCAACATCGACCCGCCGACGGCCTGCACCATCCGGAATCCGACGAGCCAACCCAGCCCGGGCGCGAGGCTGCACAGCAGCGAGCCGATCGTGAACAGCGCCAGGCCGGTCTGGAACGTGCGCCGCCGCCCGAGGCGATCGGCCGTCGACCCCGACAGCATCAGCAGGCTGGCGAGCACGACGACATACGCGTCGATCGTCCACTGCAGCCCGGACAGCGAGGCGTGCAGATCGCGCCGGATCGCCGGCAGGGCGACGTTGACGATCGTGGTGTCCATGCCGACGATCAACAGGCTCATGCTGCAGATCGCCAGCACGAGCAGTCGCCGCCGCCGGGTCAATTCAGGCACGTCGCCCAGAGTAGTTAGCCGAGCTAAGCGATTGCCACCTCGCCCCCTCGTTGATCAAGACCCGCAGAGGTCGTCAGGGCGGCCACCGCTGGTCTTGATCACGCAACGTCGGGGCGGAGCGGGCAGAATCGGGCCCGTGACGACCCCGCATGACCAGCTGGACACACACGTCAGGGACGGCCTGGCGCGGCTCGTCGACACCATCGATCAGCCGCCGTCCGACCCGGCGCTGCTCGGCCTGTTCGACGCGATGGCCGGCAGCCGGCTGCTCGATATCGAGGCGCGCCGGATGCGCGAGCGCGGCGAGGGTTTCTACACGATCGGCTCGGCCGGTCACGAGGCCAACGCGATCGTCGGCGCGGCGCTGCGTCCCACTGACCCGGCGCTGCTGCACTACCGCTCGGGAGCCTTCTTCCTCGCCCGCGCGCAGCAGGCCGGTCGCTCGCTGGACGACGCGCTGCGCGCGGTCCTGCTCGGCCTCGCGGCCGCGGTCGACGACCCCGCATCGGGTGGCCGGCACAAGGTGTTCGGCGACGCCTCCCTCGATGTCATCCCGCAGACCTCGACGATCGCGTCGCACCTGCCGCGGGCAGTCGGCGTTGCGTTCGCGATCGGCCGGGCGCGCAAGCTCGGCCAGCCCACGCGATGGTCGCCGGACTCCGTCGCGGTGTGCAGTTTCGGCGACGCCAGCCTCAACCACTCGACGGCGGCCGGCGCGCTGAACACCGCCGGCTACTGCGTCACGCAGGGTCTGCCGCTGCCGCTCGTGCTCGTCTGCGAGGACAACGGGTGGGGCATTTCCGTGCCGTCGCCGGAGGGCTGGGTGCGCGCCGCCGCGCAGCGCCCGGGCATTCGCTACCTTGCCGCCGACGGCGACGACCCGCAGGCGGTGCGGGGCGCCGCCGGTGAGGCAGCCGAGACCGCGCGCGTCGAGCAGCGGCCCGCCCTGCTGCACCTGCGCACGGTCCGCTACCTCGGCCACGCCGGCACCGATGTCGAGTCGGGATACCGCAGTGCCACGGCCATCACCGCCGACCTGGCCCGCGACCCGCTGCTCGCGCTCGCGGCGCAAGTCCGCGGTAGCGACCTCGCCGCCCGGTACGCCGACATCGCCAAACGCGTCAGCGAGATCGCGCTCGAGGTGGCGGCCGCACCGAAGCTCGACACGCCGGCGACGATCATGGCGCCCCTGGCGCCGCGCGATCCCACCGCCATCGCAGGCGCGTCGGGCGTTCGGGCGCCGGACTCGCGACGGCAGGAGGCCTTCGGCGGCCGGCTGCCGGAGCAGGCCGGCGGGCTGACCCTGGCCCAGAGCATCAACGCCGCGCTCGCCGACGCGCTGGCCGCCCGCCCCGAAGTGCTCGTGTTCGGCGAGGATGTGGGGCGCAAGGGTGGCGTCTACGGCGTGACGCGCGGCCTGCAGCAGCGCTTCGGCGCCGCCCGCATATTCGACACGCTGCTCGACGAGCAGGCGATTCTCGGGCTCGGTCTCGGCTTCGGCGTCAGCGGTCTGCTACCCGTGCCGGAGATCCAGTATCTGGCCTACCTGCACAACGCGGAAGACCAGCTGCGGGGCGAGGCGGCGAGCCTGCGCTTCTTCTCCGACGGCACCTACACGAACCCGATGGTCCTGCGCGTAGCCGGGCTCGGCTACCAGAAAGGTTTCGGCGGCCACTTCCACAACGACGACGCGGTCGGGGTGCTGCGTGACATCCCGGGTCTGGTCGTCGCCGTCCCGTCGCGGCCCGAGGACGCCGCGCCGATGCTGCGCGCCTGCCTCGGCGCCGCCGCCGCCCACGGCCAGGTCAGCGTCTTCCTCGAGCCGATCGCGCTGTACCACGAGCGGGACCTGCATGCCCCCGGCGACCGCGGCTGGCTCGGGCGCTACGTCATCGACGAAGACGTCGCGATCGGGTCGGCGCGCATGCACGGCGACGGTAATGACCTCACCATCGTCTCGTTCGGGAACGGCGTGCGGATGAGCCTGCGCGTCGCGAAACGCCTTTCCGCGCAAGGGATTCACGCCCGCGTCCTCGATATGCGCTGGATCGCGCCACTGCCGGTCACCGACCTGCTGAGCGCGGCGGACGCCACCGGCCGGGTGCTCGTCGTCGACGAGACGCGGCACTCCGGCGGAGTCGGCGAGGGCGTCGTCACCGCGCTCGTCGAGCACGACTTCGCCGGGCGCATCGGCCGGGTGGCCAGCCGCGACAGCTACGTGCCGCTCGGTGACGCGGCGAATCTGGTCCTGCTGGGCGAGGACGAGATCGAGCACGCAGCCGTGCGCCTCATGCAATGAATCGAGGCTGGCTCAGGCCAGGGACAGCGCGGCGAGCGAGGCCTGCTGCTGGGCCGCGTACAGGTCGGCCGGATCGGCAACGTCGCGGCCGATCACGTCCGACAGCCAGCCGGCGTCGCGCCGAGTACCGGCCACCGCGGTGTCCTTCGTGCCGTCCGCGGTCAGGTTCGACTGGAAGATCCCCGCGGCCGATCGCGGCAGGAAGTCCTCGTACACGATGGGCGTCGCGGTCAGCGCCCCCGCCGCGACGAGCTCGGCCAGGGTGTCCGATCGCGCCGGACCACGCGCCACCGAGGCGACGTCGTCGGCCGCGAAGGTGAAGAACGCCAGTCCCTCGCGCAGCAGCCCGAGCTCGTCAGCGGGCAGTCCCCCGGCCCAGACGGCGGCCGCGATGTCCTCGCGCGACGAGCCGGCCGACACGGCGAGCCGCCGATCCACTTCGGCCAGCATCGCGTCGTAGCGGTCCCGGCCGGTCGGCGTCAGCGCGATGCCCCGCGCCTCGACCTCGCCGAAGCGCACCCGCAGCGAGCCGGCCGAGATCGAGCCGTCCGCCGCGCGGAAGCGACGCTGCTCGGCGAGCGCGCGGAAAGACGTCTGCCGGAGCAGCACGTCGGGGCCAGGCCACCGCGGTGGTCCCTGGATCGCGTCGATCATCGTGATGCCGCGATCGAGCATGCGGCGGTACAGCTCGTCGATGTCGAGCACTCGCGGCGTCAGGTGGTTGATGTGGGTCGTCGTCACTCCGCCGATGTCCGCGGCCACCGCCGAGACCTGCTCCAGCTCGGAATACCACGCGTGGTCGACCGCCTCGGTCGAGAGCTCGAACGCCGCCGTCGCCAGCTTCAGGAACCGCTCGGCGTCGTCGGGGCCCAAGCCGTCCAGCGCAATCGCCTTGTCGGACAAGGCAATCAGCTCCGGCGGGAATAGCACCCGCCTGGCCAGTAA
>JAODNL010000094.1 GCA_025465405.1 Pseudonocardiales bacterium
AGCTCGGCGCTGAGATCGTCCAGCCGCAGCGCCTGGCTGCTCTGAAGGGAGGTCGCGTCGTCGGGCACGGCGCGCAGTACGAATTGATAGGTGCTCGCCTCGACGTCCTCGCGCAGCGACGCGACGAGCCCCGGGTCGAAATCCTCCTCGCGCACGCCGAGTTCGGTCGAGAACATCGGCGCAACCGACCGTCGCAGGTCCGCCAGGACGAACCCGGCATCGTGCAGGAGCTTCACCAACGAATCCCTGGTAAAGAACCGCAGGTGCGTGTCGTCCAGCAGGCCGACCTTCGTGTAGTCGAAGCGACCGCTGAGCAGCGCAAGCCGCACATCACCATGGGCGATGTTCGGCGTCGAGATGACGACATAGCCGCCTGGTGCCAGGATCGGTCGCGCCTGCCGGAGGATCGGGATCGGGTCACGCAGGTGTTCGAGCACGTCGCCGAAGACCACGACGTCAAAGCTGTCCCGGCCGAACTCGCCGACCAGGTCGCCTGACTCGAGGTCCTGCACGACGACCCGCTCCAGGTGGCGGCCGGCCTCCTCGGCGGCCACCGGATTGATCTCGACACCGGAAACCCGATTGCCCATCGTGGTCATGACCCGGCCGAGATAGCCGGTGTCGCAGCCGACATCGAGCACCCGCTTGTTCGAACCGACAAGTTCGAGCATCAGGGCATGGCTCGTCCCAGGCACCGTCGCCTGGTCGATCCCGATGTCGTACTTGGACAATTCCATGGACACACCCTAGTTGTGCGTGGACTCGTGGACGGGAATCACCGGGCACGGCGCGCACGCGCCAGCAGCTTCGCCGCGACCGCTCGGGCGCCCCCGTGGCGCAACAGCTCGGTCCCGCGGAACACGAGCCGAGCGGGCCGGTTCGCCGGCAGGACGGCGCGGCGGACGAGTCGGTTCTGTCCGGCGCCGGCATCCGCCGCGGGCCGAGGCTGCTCGCAGAAGTCCCGGAGCGGCCGAAGGACGCGGGACCAGGTGAACCGCTCCCGCACCCGCGCCACGTTCTCCCGCGCCCGCTGCGCAACGTCCGGGTCGTACAGCACCGACGTCAACGCCGCCACGAGGTCGTCGACGTCGCGCTCGGCCACCGCGACGCCGAGCCCCTCCGCCGCGATGAGCGCGCCGAAGGTATCGCCGCCAGTAGCGACGACCGGAAGCCCGGCCCACAGGTAGTCCAGGATCCGCGTCCGGAAGGAGAAGGTCGTCTCGACGTGCTCGAAATGTGTGCTGACACCCACGTCGGCGTCCAGCAGGTAGTTCTGCCGGTCGTCGTAGTCCACCCAGCCTTCGTTGAAGAACACGTGCTTACCGGTCAGGCCGAGCTCGCCGGCCAGTTGCCGGGTCTGCCAGGCCACGGCCATGTCAGGCACGTCGGGATTCGGGTGCTTCATCCCCAGGAAGAACAGCTTCACGTCCGAGTGCTCGTCCTTGATCCGGTCAACGGCGCGGATCAGCGTCAACGGGTCGAACCAGTTGTACACACCACCGGCCCAGAGGATCACCTTGTCCTCCGTGCCGATTCCGGGGACGACGCCCTTGATCGCGGGCCGCCGCCGCGCCGGCGGCTCCGTCGGCAGCCCGAACGGGCAGACGTCGATCAGGGACCGCAACGACGAGTCGGCCTCGTACGTGAGCGGGTTCAGTCGGCCGAGCGCACCAAGGTGCCCGATCCAGAGGTGGCGCTGCTCCTCGCTGGCGCAGAGGAAAAAGTCGCCCCGCACCAGCTGCTCGTTGAGCACGCGCACCGTCAGGTCGAGCATCGCCCGCCGCTCGAGTGGCGGACGGTCGCCCAGCTGCTCGAGCTGCTCGAGGTGCATCGGGTCATACAGATCGACGACGAGGATCTTGTCGCTGCGCAGCAACCAGGGGGCGCGATACGTCACATAGCCTTGCAGCACAACCACTTCAGCGTCCCCGACGGCCGCGCGTAACCCACCGAAGGACGTGGCTCGGCACTCGAAGGCGGCGCTGGCGATGTCGCACGCGGCCGTGGAGATGAGCCGCACGTCGTGCGACCGGGACAGCTCGTCGGCGACGTGGAAGGCTCGTATCGCCGGACCGGCCATGCGGGCGCTCAGGACGTCGGGCGTGACGACCGCGATGCGGGTCACGGGCCGGTCACCCGGCGCGCAGCCGATCGCCGACCGTGGCGAACGCCGTGTGCAGCGCATCGCGCCAGTGCGGCATCGGCGTCAGGCCGGCGGCGCGCCACGCGGTGTCGGAGAGCACCGAGAAGGCCGGCCGGGGCGCAGGTCGGGGAAACTTGTCGGTCGTCGTGGGCAGCACGCGCGACGGATCCGCACCCAGCTCCTCGAAGATCGCCTGGGTGAAGCCGAACCAGGTGGTGTCGCCCGAACCGGTGCAGTGATACGTGCCCGCGGGTGCCGACGACCGAGCAAGTTCGACCAGCGCGCGCGCCAGGTCGGCGGACCAGGTCGGTGACCCGCGCTGGTCGTCGACGACGCTCACGGTCTCGCGCTCACGTTCCAGGCGCGCCATGGTCTTGACGAAGTTAGGGCCGCCTCCGCCGTACACCCAGGCGGTGCGGACGACGTGCGAGCGATCCGGCAACAGGTCACGGACGGCGAGCTCACCGGCGAGTTTGGTACGCCCGTAGGCCGAGCGCGGGTCCGGCTGGTCGTCGACCTCGTACGGCTTCTCGCCGTCGCCGGCGAAGACGTAGTCCGTCGAGACATGGATCAGCCGGCCCGTGCCGCGTGCGAGCGCCGCGGCCAGCACGGCCGGGCCGGTCGCGTTGACCTTGTAGGCGACCGGCTCGTTCGCCTCCGCCGGGTCGACCGCGGTGTACGCGGCCGCATTCACCAGCACATCCGGCCGGAAGTCGTCGACGGCCGCACTGACCGCGGCGGAGTCGGTGATGTCAAGGGTGTCGACGTCGACTGCGTTCACCACGTCGTCGGGGGTGCCGGCGAGCACGGTCTGCAGGTCGGTGCCGAGTTGACCGTAGCTGCCGGTGACCAGCCACCGCATCACTGACCCACCTCGGCGTAGCGAGCCTCGACCGCCTGCTTCGCCGGCTCCCACCACGCGCGATTGCCGGCGTACCAGTCGATCGTCTGCCGGAGCCCGGCCCGCAGGTCGGTGTATCGCGGTTGCCAGCCCAGTTCCGTGCGCAGCTTGGTGGAATCGATCGCGTAGCGCAGGTCGTGGCCGGCGCGGTCGGTGACCCGGTCGTACCAGTCAGTGGGCTTGCCCATGAGCTCGAGGATCAGCTCGAGGACGTCCTTGTTGTTCCGCTCGCCGTCGGCGCCGATGAGATACGTCTCCCCCGGACGACCCTTGTCGACGATCGTCCACACAGCCGCGTTGTGGTCGTCGACGTGGATCCAGTCGCGCACGTTCTCGCCCGCGCCGTAGAGCTTCGGCCGGATGCCGCTCAGCACGTTGGTGATCTGGCGGGGGATGAACTTCTCGATGTGCTGGTACGGACCGTAGTTGTTCGAGCAGTTCGAGATCGTGGCGTGAACGCCGAACGACCGCACCCAGGCCCGTACCAGCAGGTCGGAGCCGGCCTTCGTGGAGCTGTACGGGCTGGACGGGTTGTAGGGCGTCTGTGGCGTGAACTTCGCCGGGTCGTCGAGCTCGAGATCTCCGTACACCTCGTCAGTCGAGATGTGGTGCATGCGCACGCCGTGCCGGCGGACCGCTTCGAGGATCGTGAACGTCCCGACCACGTTGGTGCGCACGAACGGCGACGGGTCGCGCAGGGAGTTGTCGTTGTGCGACTCGGCGGCGAAGTGCACGACGACGTCGGAGTCGGCAACCAGGCCGTCGACCGCCTCCGGGTCGGCGACGTCGCCAGGAACCAGCCGGATCCGGTCGATAACGGGCGCGAGGCTGGCCTCGTTCGCGGCGTACGTCAGCGCGTCCAGGACCGTGATCCGGGCTTCTGGGCGATTGGCGAGCGTGTAGTGCACGAAGTTCGCGCCGATGAAACCGGCACCACCGGTTACGAGAACGCGCATCAGGCGCTGACCTCCGGGAATCCTTGGCTGTTCCGAGCAGTATCCCAGAACCGGCGCGCCGAGCCGGGATCACCCGGACAGATCGGATGATGACCTAACCTCGGATGTCGTGGCGGACGTATTCGCACAGCGGCCCGGATTCTGGCCGGCGAGCCCGGATCCGCGGCGCAGGCTGCGGCTGGGACTGCGCCTGCTGGTCGCGGTTGTGTCGTTCGTCATTCTCATCGGAAGCGGATTCGCGTGGGCCGCGTACAAGAACTTCACCAGCAACATCCCGCGCGGCGCGCCGGTGCCGCAGCTCGCGGCGGGCACCACAGACATCGACGGCAAGGACCAGAACATCCTGCTGATCGGCAACGACAGCCGGGCCGGCGCGTCGGCCGCCGAGCTCCGTGCGCTGAGCACCGGCAACGACGGTGGCAGCGTCAACACCGACACGATGATGGTGCTGCACATCCCGGCCAACGGATCCCGGGCAACCGTCATCTCCTTCCCGCGCGACTCGTGGGTCGACATACCCGGCAACGGCAAGGGGAAGATCAACTCGGCGTACGGGGACGGCTACTCGTCAGCGAAGAACGCGGGCAAGAACGGGCGTGTCGCCCAGAGTGCCGGCATCATCATGATGATCAAGACGATCTCCGCGCTGACCGGCCTGCACATCGACCACTACATGCAGGTCAACCTGCTCGGGTTCTACCGGATCAGCAACGCGATCGGGGGCGTCACCGTCTGCCTCAACGCCGCGCAGAACCCGAACACCGACTCCGACGCGTTCGGCAAGGGCTACTCCGGTATCAACCTGCCCAAGGGCGTCTCGGTGATCAAGGGCAGCCAGGCCCTCGCCTTCGTGCGGCAGCGGCACGGGCTGCCCAACGGCGACCTGGACCGGATCCGCCGCCAGCAGTACTTCCTCGCCGCCGCCTTCCGCAAGGTCGAGTCGGCCGGCGTGCTGCTCAACCCGTTCAAGCTGCACGACCTGCTCAACGCCGTCGGCTCGTCCTTGCTGACCGACCCGGCGCTGAACGTGCTGTCGCTCGGTCGCGAGTTCGCCCAGATGTCCGCGGGCAACATCACGTTCAAGACGATCCCGAACAACGGCCCGCAGCTGATCTACCCCGACGGCGTCGAGACGTCGATCGTCGAGGTCAACAAGGCTGCGCTGCCAGATTTCATCCGGCAGCTGCAGGGCAAGTCGGCCGATGCCGCGCTGACCGCGGCCAAGGCGGCGGCACCGTCGTCGGTGACCGTGGACGTGTTGAACGGTACGAGCACGGCCGGACGGGCCGGGCGCAATGCCGTCCAGCTGCGCGGCCTCGGCTTCAAGGTGAACACCGTCGACTCCACCGATCCGGCCACCGCGACCGTGGTGGAGTACCCGAACGGTACCGAGGCGCAAGCCAAGGCGGTCGCGGCCGCGGTCGCCGGCGCCAAGCTGGTGCAGACCTCGAGCGTGCCCCGGGTGACCCTCGTGCTCGGCGCCAACGGGGTGCAGGTGAACGGCCTGGCCCACGCGACACCGTCGTCCGCCTCGTCCGGCACGACGAAGTCCCACGCAGCAACCTCTGCGGCAACGCCGGTCGCCGCGCTCGGCTGCATCAACTGAGCCGCATCAGCTGAGAGGTCCATCGGGTCACTCAGGCGCTCCACATAGGACGCGCCGGTACCCTCGGCCGCGTGGCAGGGACCTTCGAGGACGCGGCATGGGCGGGCGGCTCCGGATCCGGACGGCCGCCGCTGCCACCCAACCTCGATCCGCGTCGTCGACGACGGCACAGCGCGGACGCTCGCGGCAGCGGCCGGCGCACGGCGGTTCTAGGTACGAAGATCCTGCTGACCCTGCTGTCGGCGGTGCTGCTGGTGACCTTCGGCGTCTACTGGTGGAAGTACCACACGTTCAGTACCGGGCTCAACCGCCTCGACATCTTCGGCGGGTCGGCGTCGGTCACCAAGCCCACCAAGGACATCGACGGCAAGGCGCAGAACATCATGATCGTCGGCAACGACGACCGGCAGACCGCCACCGACGCCGAGCTCCAGCAGCTGCATACCGGACGCGACGGCGGCAGCCTGAACACCGACACGATGATGATCGTGCACGTGCCGGCCAACGGCGCGAAGGCCACGCTCATCTCGCTGCCCCGAGACTCGTATGTCGCGATTCCCGGCTACGGCATGAACAAGCTCAACTCGGCCTATGTCGACGGATACAACGGTGCCGCCGGCGCGCCGAACGCGAAGCGTGCGGCGGGCGCCAAACTGCTCGTGCAGACCGTCGAGAACCTGACCGGCCTGACGATCGACCACTTCGTGCAGGTCGACCTGCTCGGCTTCTACCGCATCAGCAACGCCATCGGCGGTGTCACCGTGAACATGTGCGCCGCCGTGCAGGAACCGGACTCAGGCATCAATCTGCACAAGGGCATCAACGTCATCAAAGGCCAGCAGGCACTGGCGTTCGTCCGTCAGCGCTACAACTTCCCGAACGGCCTGGGCGACCTCGACCGGGTCGAGCGGCAGCGTTACTTCCTGACGGCCGCGTTCCGCAAGCTGACCTCGGCCGGCGTCCTACTGAACCCGATCAAGATGCAGAGCCTG
>JAODNL010000099.1 GCA_025465405.1 Pseudonocardiales bacterium
GTCGATCCGGAGGCCGCGCCGGCCGGGAACGTCAGCGTGCCGGAGGCGGCGGTGAAGTCGGTGCCCGCGACGGCCGTGCCGCCACCCAGCGAGTAGGCAACGGTGACGTCCGCACCCAGCGCCGTACCGTCCGGGGTGGTGACGGTGACGGCGACGGGAACGGTCTGGCCGGCGTCGGCCAGGTAGGAGCTCGTCGGCGCGCTGACCTTTGGCTTCGCCTTGCCGTAGACGGTGACCTCATCGAAGACGAGGTGCCCGCTGGCCTGAGGCAGGTTGACCGCGAAGCCCCACATCGAGGTGAGATTGAGCACGCCGTCGGACGGGCCGCCCGGCGGCTGGTAGTCGGTGCGCTTCACCAGATCCGCGAACGGCACCTGGATGTGCTGCCAGCCGGCCACCGAGTCGGTGAAGAACCCCTGCCACAGCTCCGAGTGCTCGCCGTCGGTGCCCCCGTCCTTGATCTCGTACTCGACGCGCTGGCCCGATCCGGTGCCCTTCACCCAGAAGCTGAAGCCGCCGTAGCCGCTCCAGTTCTGTGGCGCGGACAGGTTGTCGCTGAAGCCGCCGTACCCGCTGACGGTGTACGGCACGTCCAGCGCGTGGTTGCCCGCTGCCGCGCCCGGCAGGTCGGGAGCCGCGACGACGCTGAGCGTGGGCGTGCTCGCCGCGTCGTTGCCGAACGGGAAGATGCCGGGGCTGCTGGTGGTGATCGGGACAGACCCTTCGAAGTTCTCGACGAGCGGCAGCGGGCCGGAGACGGCGGTGGCGGCGTTCGGCGCGATCACCGCCGCCAGGGATGTGAGCAGTGCCGATGCGATCAACATCGCGACGGCGGGACGGCGGCGGAGGGAGCGGCGCATCGGCGTGGACCTCTCAGGGCGAGCTCTCAGGACGAACTCTCAGGACGAACTCTCAGGACGAAACGAACACGAAGCCGGGACGAAACGGTCACGGAACCTTGCCGCGAGGGACGCTAGTCACCGTCGATTTGCCCTGTCAATAGTCGAAATGACCGCCGATTCGACCCGATAGGCCGATTTATTTGCCGGATGATCAATCATAATTGTGCCGATATTGCGGCGAATGCCGAGCATGGGGCCCTATTCTTGCGCGATGGCCGATCCGAATGGTCGCGACAACGACGGTCTGCGCAAGTTCAACCGCGGCCGGGTGCTCGGTGCCGTGCGCGCCGGCCGCGCGACCAACCGGGCCGAGCTGCGCACGGCGACCGGCCTGGCCCGCAGCACGATCACCGGGCTGGTCGGCGAGTTGCTCGCCGAACGGGTGCTGGTCGAGGTCCCGGACGCGCATGACTCCGACCGGCGGGCGGGTCGCCCGGCGCGGCGGCTGCGGGTGGCACCGCGCGACGATCTGGTCGTCGCCGTCGATCTCGGGCACAGCCACTGCCGGGTCGGCGTGCTGGACAGCTCGGCCCAGGTCATCCATGACGAGTCCGCGCCGATGGACACCGACTCGTCGGCCGACCAGGCGCTCGACCACGCGAGCGCGGTGATCGACCGGCTCCTGACCGCAATCGGGCCCGAGCGGTCGCGGGTCGTCGGCGGCGCGATCGGCCTGCCGGCACCGGTCAACCCGAGCACCGGCACCGTCGGGCCGGGCAACGTGCTGCCGCAATGGGTCGATCGGCATCCGGCGGCCGAGCTGCAACGCCATCTCGGCTTCCCGGTCGCCATCGAGAACGACGCGAATCTCGGCGCGCTGGCCGAGATCGCGTACGGAGCCGCCCGCGGGCTGCACGACGTGATCTACGTCAAGGCTTCGACGGGCATCGGCGCCGGTCTCGTCCTCGGTGGGCAGTTGTACCGCGGGAGCACCGGCCGCGCCGGCGAGATCGGCCACGTGCCGGTGGACCCGACCGGCCCGCTGTGCCGCTGCGGCAACCGGGGCTGCCTCGAGACCGTCGCCTCGGTCACCCAGGTTCTGGCGATGATGCAGCCGCCGCACGACCAGCCGCTGACGATGGCGCGCGTGGCGCAGCTGGTCGACGCCGACGACGCGGGCGCCAACCGGGTCCTCGGCGACGCCGGCCGCACGATGGGGCGGGTGCTCGCCGACATGGTCAACAATCTGAACCCGGAGATGCTCGTGGTGGGCGGCGAGCTGTCACTTGCCGGGGCGCCGCTGCTGGCCGGCGTCCGCGAGTCGATCGAGCGCTTCGCCCAGCCTGGAATCGTGCGCGACCTGCGCATCTGCCTCGGCGAGCTCGGCGAGCGGGCCCAGCTGCTGGGTGCTGCCGCCCTCGCCCTTTCACTCCCATGATCACCCGGATGGCCCCGTGATCAAGAGCATCTTCGGGTCGTCCTGGCGACTGTCCTGGCGACCATTTTCTACTGTTGATCATGGAGGTGGGGCGGGGGCGGTGACCGGCGTCGGGCAGACTCCTCGGCGTGCCCGAACCGCTCGCGCCCGAACCGCTCGTGCCCGAACCGGCCACGCCCGAACCGCTTGTGACTGTTGTCGGTGTCGGCGCCGACGGGTGGGCCGGCCTGCCCGGCCCGTCACGCGAGGCACTGCTGACGGCCGGCGTCGTCGTCGGCAGCGAACGCCAGCTGGCGCTGCTGGGCGGCGCCGTCGGCGCTGAGCGAGTGCCCTGGCCGACACCGCTTCTGCCTGCGCTGCAAGGGATTCTCCAGTCGCACCGAGGCAGCGGCCTGGTCGTCCTGGCCAGTGGCGACCCGATGTTCTTCGGAATCGGCGCGTCGATCGTGCGGCGGCTCGGACCGGCGGCCGTGCGCGTGCTCCCGCATCCGTCCGCGGTCTCGCTCGCGTGCGCGCGGCTCGGCTGGCCGGTCCAGGACGTCGACGTGGTCAGCCTCGTCGGGCGGCCCCTAGAGACGATCCACCCGGCCGTCCAACCGGGACGCCGCCTGCTGGTGCTGGTCAGCGACGCGGACGGCGCGGCCGAGATCAGCTCGCTGCTGCGCGAGCGTGGGTACGGGCCCAGCGCAGTCACGGTGCTGGAGCAGCTCGGCGGCCCGGCCGAGCGGGTCGTACGAGGCACGGCGGCGACGGCGGCGACAGCGCACGCGCCGCACGATCCGCTCGCCGTGCTCGCCATCGAGTGCGTCGCGGAGCCGGCGACGGTGCCCCTGCCGCGCTCGCCCGGACTGCCCGACGACGAGTTCGACAGCGACGGTCAGCTCACCAAGCGGGAGGTTCGGGCGGTCAGCATCGCCGCGCTGGCACCGGTTCCCGGGCAGCTGCTCTGGGATGTCGGCGCCGGCTCGGGCAGCGTCGGCATCGAGTGGATGCGTACCCACCCGGCGTGCCGAGCCGTCGCGATCGAGCCCCGTGCCGACCGGCGGGAGCGGATCGCCCGCAACGCCCGCACGCTCGGCGTGCCGGCGCTGACGATCGTCGACGGAGCCGCACCGGCGGCGCTGCGCGGACTACCCGCACCGGACGCGATCTTCGTCGGCGGCGGCGTCAGCGGTGCGGGCGTGCTCGACGCCTGCGTCGCGGCCTTGCGGCCGGGCGGGCGGCTCGTGGCCAACGCGGTGACAGTGCAGGCCGAAGGGGTGCTCGCCGCCTGGCACGCCCGGCTCGGCGGCACGCTGGTGCGGATCGCGATCCAGCGGGCCGCGCCCGTCGGCAGCTTCACCGGGTGGCGGCCGGCCCTGCCCGTCACCCAATGGAGCTACCTCAGATGACCGTGCACTTCATCGGCGCGGGGCCGGGCGCGTCGGATCTGCTGACCCTGCGGGCCGTCGCCCTGCTCGGGTCTTCACCGGTATGCCTCTATGCCGGCAGCCTGGTACCGGCCGACGTGCTGGGCCACTGCCCCGCCGGCGCCCGGCTGGTCGACACGGCCGATCTGACGCTGGACGAGATCGTCGCCGAGCTGGTCGCGGCGGACGAGGCGGGTCACGACGTCGCGCGGCTGTGCTCCGGTGACCCGTCGGTGTTCAGCGCGGTCGCCGAGCAGGTGCGCCGCCTCGACGCCGCGGGCGTCCCGTACGACATCACGCCGGGCGTGCCGGCGTTCGCCGCGGCGGCAGCGGCGCTGCGCCGCGAGCTGACCGTGCCCGGTGTCGGGCAGACGGTCGTGCTCACACGCACAGCGCAGCGCGCGACGCCGATGCCGCCGGGCGAGGACCTCGCCACGCTCGGCGCGTCGCGGGCGACGCTGGTCCTGCATCTCGCCGTGCAACGCATCGACGCGGTGGTCGGCGAGCTCGTGCCGAACTACGGTGCGGACTGCCCGGCCGCCGTGGTCGCGAACGCCAGCCGCGCCGACGAGACGGTGTTGCGCGGCACGCTGGCCGACATCGCCGACCAGGTGCGCGCAGCCGGCATCACCCGAACCGCGGTGATCGTCGTGGGACGGGTTCTCGCCGCCGAGGGATTCCACGACAGCCACCTGTACTCAGCCGCGCGCGACCGAACCGCCACGCCCGGGACCCCGTGATCCACCCCCGGAACGCCGGGGCGCGGCCGGTGGGGCGTCGGTGGGGCTAGGCGCGGCCGACGACGGCCCCGGCCCGGTCGATGACGACGACATCGACGACGACCGGCGCTTCCCGCAGCACCTCCTGCGCGACCGCGCGGGCCGCGTCGGCAACCACCAGGCCGAGCGGGAAGCCGGCGGCCTGGCTGACCTGCAGCGCGCCGAGCGCGGTGTTGGCGTTCGCGATCCGCTCCGCCAGGTCCGGAGGCGCGCCGGCGCGCGTGGCCAGCGCGGCCAGCCCGGCCAGGTCGATCTGCGACCGGCCGGAGTGCAGGTCCAGATGCCCGGCCGCGAGCTTGGACATCTTTCCGACGCCGCCGGCGATCGTCAGCCGCGGCACGGGATGCCGGCGCACGTACTTCAGGACGGCGCCGGCGAAGTCGCCCATGTCGAGCAGCGCGTCGTCGGGCAAGCCGTACAGCGCGCGCACCGTGTCTTCCGACGTGCTGCCCGTGCAGCCGGCGACGTGCCGGTGTCCGGCGGCGCGGGCGACGTCCACACCGCGGCGGATGCTGTCGATCCACGCCGAGCACGAGTACGGGACGACCACGCCGGTGGTGCCGAGGATGGACAGCCCGCCGAGGATCCCCAGCCGCGGGTTCCACGTGTGCGTCGCGATCTCGGCCCCGTCGTCCACCGAGATCTCCACCACGACGTCGCCACTACCGCCGTGCGCGGCCGCGACCCCGGCCACTGCCGCGCGCATCAGCTTCCGCGGCACCGGATTGATCGCGGGCTCGCCGACATCCAGCGGCAGCCCCGGTTTGGTCACCGTGCCGACGCCGTCACCCGCGACGAACAGCACGCCGCTTCCGGCGAGGCTGGGCCGCACGGTGGCCGTGATGACCGCGCCGTGGGTGACGTCGGGGTCGTCGCCGGCGTCCTTCGTGATCGACGCCGACGCCGCGTCGATCACCAGTCGTTCCCGGGTCAGCGCGAAGGACGGGGTCTGCCCGCGGGGCAGCGTGATCTGCACGGGATCGGGGAACTCTCCGGTGAGCAATGCGGTGTAGGCCGCGGTCGTCGCCGCGGTGGCGCACGCCCCGGTGGTCCAGCCGTAGCGCAACCCGCTGCGCCCGGACGGATCACTCGCCATGCCGCCAGTGTGTCCTACGCGCCGCGCTCAGTAGGGTCGCCTCGTGCGGGTCTTGATCCTGGGTGGCACCGGCGAGGCGCGCTCGCTCGCCGCTGCCCTGGACGGCCGTCCCGATTTCGAAGTGACGTCGTCGCTCGCCGGCCGTGTGGCCAACCCGGCCCTGCCGGTCGGCGCCGTACGCATCGGCGGTTTCGGCGGCGCCGCCGGCCTCGTCGATCATCTGCGCACCATCGGCGCGGACGTGCTGGTCGACGCGACCCACCCGTTCGCCGCGACGATCTCGGCGCACGCGGCAGAGGCTGCCCGCGCGGCCGGCGTACCGCTGGTCGCGGTGCGCCGGCCGGCGTGGACGGAGTGTGCCGGCGACCGCTGGACGCGGGTTCGGGACATCGGCGCGGCCGCCGCGGAAGTCGCCGCGCTGCCGCCCGGCTGCGTGTTCGTCACGACCGGGCGGCGTGACCTCGCCGCCTTCACCGCCGACGGCGCCCACGAGTTCCTCGTCCGCACCGTCGACCCGCCGCGCGGCCCGCTGCCACCCCGGACGACGTTGCTGCTTGCCCGCGGTCCGTATACCGAGCCCGGCGAGGCGGCCTTGATGCGCCGGCACGACGTGATCGCGCTGGTCACCAAGGACAGCGGGGGCGACATGACCTACGCGAAGCTGGTCGCCGCGCGCGAACGGGCGATCCCGGTCGTGATGGTCGACCGGCCACCGCTGCCGCCGGGCGTGCCCACGGTGAGCACCGTTCATGACGCGATCAGCTGGCTGGATAGCGTCGCGGCGTGAACACCCGCGGCCGTCCAGCCGGCCCCGGCACGACCCGCGTCTGCGACGAGCCGACGATCAGCAGGCACCGCATGTCGATCGACGCCGGATCGAGGTCGCCGAGCGTGGTGACGGTGATCTGCTGCTCGTCGGAGCCGACCGCGCGCCCGATCACGACCGGCGTGTGCTCGTCGCGATGCCGCAGCAGGATCTCGCGCGCGTCGGCGACCTGCCGGCGGCGCGAGGCGGACGCCGGGTTGTAGATCGCGATCACGAGGTCGGCCCGGGCGCACGCGTCGAGCCGCGCGGCGACGACGTCCCACGGCTTGAGCCGGTCGGACAGTGAGATGGTCGCGAAGTCGTGGCCGAGCGGCGCCCCGACCGCGCTGGCCACGGCCTGCGCCGCCGTCAGGCCGGGCACGATCGCGATCTCGAGACCGGCGTACCGCTCCTGCGCGGCGACCTCGACCACCGCGCTGGCCATGGCGAACACGCCGGGATCGCCGGACGACACGACCGCGACGCGGCCGCCGCGCAGGGCGAGGTCGAGCGCGAATTCCGCACGCTCGGCTTCGACCCGGTTGTCGCTGGAATGCCGTTGCTGGCGCGGATTGGCCGGCACCCGGTCGACGTACGGGCCGTAGCCGACGATGTGCTGGGCCGCGGCGAGAACGGCCTGGGCCTGCGGGGTGAGCCAGTCGCGGCCGGCCGGCCCGAGACCGACGACATCGACCCGCCCGATCGCGTCCGGCACACCGTCCGCGGCCGCCGGCGCGCCGCGCGTGGCGACCGCCCCCGGGACGAGGACGAGGGCCATGTAGGGCACGCCGTCCGGATCGACGTCGGCGACGGCCGCGGTGCGCTGCGTGGCGGCGGACGCCCGCTCGACGTAGTGCGCGTCGTCGAGCCGGCCGGCCTGCTTGAGCGCGTCCTGGATGCCGGCGAAGTGCCGGCTGACCTTCATGATCGCGGCCGCATCGGTGTCACGCAGCCGTTCGGCGAGAACGTCGGGGGGCAGCGTGCCGGGCAGGACGGTGAGCACCTCGTCACCTTCGACGAGCGGCAGGCCGACCGCGGCGGACGCTGCGCTCACCGATGTCACTCCGGGCACGATGTGCGTCTCGTAGCGCTCGGCGAGCCGCTTGTGCATGTGCATGTAGGAGCTGAAGAAGAGCGGGTCACCTTCGGCCAGCAGCACGACGTCGCGCCCGGCGTCGAGGTGCGCGGCGAGGCGGGCGGCGGCGCTGGCGTAGAAGTCCGCGATCGCGCCCGCATAGCCACCCGGGTGGTCGGTGGTCTCGGTCGTGACGGGATAGACGAGCTGCTCCTCGACCTGACCTTGACGTAGATACGGTTCGGCGATAGCGCGCGCGATCGAGCGGCCGTGCCGGGCACAGTGGTAGGCGATCACGTCGGCGGAGGTGATGAGCCGTGCCGCCTTGACCGTGACCAGCTCAGGATCGCCCGGCCCGAGGCCGACGCCGTAGAGCGTGCCGGTCGCCGGAGTCTCGCGCCCGCTCACTCCGCCTCGCTCGCGATCGCGTTGACCGCGGCGACGGCCATCGCGCTGCCGCCGCGCCGGCCGTGCACGACGAGGTGCTCGAGGTCGGTGTGCGCCAGGGCCTGCTTCGACTCGGCGGCGCCGATGAATCCGACCGGCACCCCGATGATCGCGGCGGGCCGGGGCGCGCCCGCGGCGATCAGGTCCAGGAGGCGGAACAGCGTGGTCGGCGCGTTCCCGATCGCGACCACTCCACCGGCGAGCCGATCGCCCCACAGGTCGATGGCCGCCGCCGACCGGGTGTTGCCGATGCGCTCGGCGATCGCGGCGGTCCCCGGATCCGACAGCGTGCAGACGACCTCGTTACCGGCGGGCAGCCGGGGCCGGGTGATCCCGCTGGCCACCATCTGGGCGTCGCAGAGGATCGGCGCGCCGGCCTGCAGGGCCGCGCGGGCCTTGGCCACGACGTCTGGCGAGAAGGCAACGTCACCGGCCAGATCGACCATCCCGCACGCGTGGATCATGCGCACGACGACGCCCTGGACATCGGCCGGGAACCGCGCGAGATCGGCCTCCGCCCGGATCGTCGCGAACGACCGGCGATAGATCTCGGCGCCGTCGCGGACGTAGTCAGCCATGGGTCACGTACCCGTCGGCGGTCGCCACGACGTCGACCTCGGTGTCGCGCGGGCGGCCGCAGCGCCGCTCACATCCGCTCCAGTGCACCCGCCGGCCGGGCCATTGATCGGCGACCGCACGGGCATCGGTCTGGACGTCGGCGAGCGCCTTCGCGCACCCCGGACGTCCGGTGCAGGCACTGCGGCGATACCACGGCGAGGCCGCGTCCACGCCCAAGCCGGCATCGGCCACAGCTGTCGAGACCGTGGACGCATCGACGAGATCGGGGACGACGACGCTGCGCCAGGGGGTGATGCGCAACCCGCGCGGGCCGGCGTGCCCGGCGAGCATCAGCGCCTGCTCGGACGTGAGCCGGCCCAGCGGCGCGAGCGCGGTCAGCACGTAGCGCCCGTCGGGCTGGGCGCGCACGCCGACCGGCTCGTCGGCTGCCGCCGGCTGGGTACGCGGTGCGGGACGAATGTCCATGCCGGCAAGGGAATCCGACGCCCGGTCGGCCACGGCGTCCGCTCCCCCGTCGAGTTCGTCGACCCGCCACGCCGGCGAGCGCTGCGCCGCGCGTTCGGCCAGGAACGCCTCGGCGAGCGCAAGCAGCACCGTCACCACGTCGCCGGTCCGGACGTCGAACCGGCCGATCGACGCACGATCAGCGCTCACCACCACGCAGGTGACGTCGGCGCCGAGGCGCGCGACGTCGCCGCGCCCGTCGTCCAATGCGAACAGGAACCGCCCGGGCAACGCGGCGAGCGACGCTCGAGCGCACAGCCGCTGGTCGAGAGCGGTGACCAGGCCGCTCACGTCGGTGGTGTTGTCGATGCCGGACAGCGGTGAGGCGACGATATTGCGCACCCGCTCGTGCGTGGCCGACGGCAGCAGGCCGGCGCCGGCGAGCCGGTCACCGAGCACGGGTGACGCGTCCGGCGTGAGACCCCGGATCTGGACGTTCCCCCGTGAGGTCAGCTCCAGGCGCCCGTCGCCCAATTCAGCCGCCGCGGCGGCGAGTACGCACACCTGGTCGGCGGAGACGAGACCACCCGGCAGCCGGATCCGGGCCAGGCCGCCGTCGGCCGCCTCGTGGACGGTCAGCGCGCCGGGGCACGCATCGACCCGCGCGCGGCGCGGCGGGGCGGTGGACGGCACTGCCGGATCGTACGTGGCGCGACCGGCCGGACGAGCATGTGCCAGGCTGAACGCTCGCTCGCCGCCGCCTCCCGATCGCCGATCCAGGACGGGTTCATGATCCTGCTGCTGTCCACATCCGACACCGACCTGCTGTCGGCGCGGGCCAGCGGAGCGGGCTACCGACTCGGCAATCCGGTGCGCACCGCGGTCGAGGATCTCGACTCGATGCTGGACGGCGCCGACGTCGTCGTCGTGCGCATCCTCGGTGGCCGGCGCGCGTGGGAGGACGGCCTCGCGGCGGTGCTCGCCAGCGGTCGGCCGGTCGTCGTGCTCGGCGGCGAGCAAGCACCGGACGCCGAGTTGATGGAACTGTCGACGGTGCCCGGCGGCGTCGTCGCCGAGGCGCACGCCTACCTCGCCCACGGTGGTTCGGCCAATCTGGCCCAGCTCGCGCACTTCCTGTCCGACGCGCTCCTGCTCACCGGTCACGGCTTCGAGCCGCCGACCCCGACACCGACCTGGGGCCTGCTCGACCGGTCCACGACCTCGGCCGGCGGTCCGACGGTCGCCGTCCTCTACTACCGGGCGCACCACGTCGCCGGCAACACCGCGTTCGTCCACACGCTCGCCGACGCGATCGAGGCCGCCGGCGCGCGTGCGCTACCGGTGTTCTGCTCGTCGCTGCGCACGGCCGAGCCGGAACTGCTGGCGACGCTCCGCCAGGCCGACGCGCTCGTCGTCACCGTGCTCGCCGCCGGAGGTTCGCTGCCGGCCGCGGTCGGCGCCGGCGGGGTCGACGACGAGTGGGAAGTCGGCGCGCTCGCCCAGCTGGATGTGCCGATCCTGCAAGGACTTTGCCTGACGTCGTCCCGGGCAGGATGGTCCGACAGCAACGAGGGGCTCACGCCATTGGACGCCGCCACCCAGGTGGCCATCCCGGAGTTCGACGGGCGGCTCATCACCGTGCCGTTCTCGTTCAAGGAGGTCGGCGCCGACGGCCTCACCACCTACGTCGCCGACCCGGAGCGCGCCGCACGGGTCGCCGGCATCGCGGTCAACCACGCGCGGCTGCGGCACGTCCCGCCCGAGCAGCGGCGCATCGTGCTGATGCTGTCGGCGTACCCGACCAAGCACTCCCGGATCGGCAACGCCGTCGGCCTGGACACACCGGCGTCGACGGTCCGCCTGCTCGCCGCACTGGGTGACGCGGGGTACGACATCGGTTCGCTGCCCGGAGTGCAGGCACAGGACGGCGACGCGCTCGTGCACGCGCTCATCGCCGCCGGCGGGCAGGACGAGGACTGGCTCACCGAGGAACAGCTCAGCGGAAACCCGGTCCGGATAAGGGCATCCGCCTATCGCGAGTGGTTCGCGACGCTCCCGGTCGACCTTCGCGAATCCGTTGAACGCCACTGGGGCCCGCCACCTGGACAGCTGTTCGTGGATCGGTCCCGCGACCCCGAGGGCGAGATCGTGCTGGCCGCGCTGCGCAGCCGAAACGTGGTGGTGATGGTGCAGCCGCCGCGCGGCTTCGGTCAGAACCCGATCGCGATCTACCATGACCCGGACCTGCCGCCCAGCCATCACTACCTCGCCGCCTATCAGTGGCTGCGCCAGGACTTCGGCGCGCACGCGATGGTGCACATGGGCAAGCACGGCAATCTCGAGTGGCTGCCCGGCAAGACCGCCGCGTCGTCGGCGTCGTGCTCGGTGGACGCCGCCATCGGCGACCTGCCGCTGGTGTACCCGTTTCTCGTCAACGACCCGGGCGAGGGGACGCAGGCCAAGCGGCGCGTGCATGCCACTCTCGTCGATCACCTGGTCCCACCCATGGCCCGCGCCGAAAGCTACGGGGATACCGCGCGGCTCGAGCAGCTGCTGGACGAACACGCCCAGATCGCCTCGATGGACCCGGGCAAGCTGCCGGCGATCCGCGCCCAGATCTGGACACTGATCCAGGCGGCGAAGCTCGACCACGACCTCGGCCTCGACGACCGGCCGCACGACGCCGAGTTCGACGAGTTCCTCCTGCACGTCGACGGCTGGCTGTGCGAGATCAAGGACGCGCAGATCCGCGACGGCCTGCACGTACTCGGCGAGGCGCCCACAGGTGCGGCGCGGGTGAACCTCGTGCTGGCGATCCTGCGCGCACGCCAGATGTGGGCCGGCGAGGCGCAAGCACTGCCCGGCCTGCGCGAGGCACTCGGCCACGTCGAGCTGTCCGGAGACCGCGGCGGTACCGACGGCGTCGAAGCAACCGCCCGCGCGCTCGTCGAGGCGATGGAGGCGCGCGGCTGGGAGCCGAGCGGCGTCGACACGGTGGTCAGCGAGACCCTCGGCGCGCCGGATGACCTTGTGGCCCGCGTGCTGTCGTTCGCGGCAACCGAGGTCGTGCCGCGTCTGGCCGCGACCACTGACGAGATCGCGCATATCTTGCATGCCCTTCACGGCGGTTACGTGCCGGCCGGCCCGAGCGGTTCACCCTTACGCGGCCTGGTCAACGTGCTGCCGACCGGACGGAACTTCTACTCCGTCGACCCGCGCGCCGTCCCCAGCCGGCTGGCGTGGGAGACCGGGCAGGCGATGGCCGACTCGCTGATCGAGCGCTACCGCGCGGACACCGGTGAGTTCCCCCGCTCGGTCGGGCTGTCGGTGTGGGGCACGTCGGCGATGCGCACGTCGGGCGACGACATCGCCGAGATCCTCGCGCTGCTCGGCGTCCGCCCCGTGTGGGACGAGGCGTCGCGCCGGGTCAGTGAGGTCGAGGCGATTCCCCTTGCAGAACTGGGGCGTCCGCGCATCGACGTCACCGTCCGCATCAGCGGGTTCTTCCGCGACGCGTTCCCGCATGTGGTCACCATGCTGGACGACGCGGTGCAGCTGGCCGCCGGCCTCGACGAGCCGGCCGACCAGAACTACGTGCGGGCGCACGCGCAGGACGATCTGGCGGTGCACGGCGACTCGCGGCGGGCCACGACGCGGATCTTCGGCTCGAAGCCGGGTGCGTACGGTGCCGGACTGCTGCCGCTGATCGACGCCCGCAACTGGCGCGACGACGCCGACCTCGCCGAGGTCTACGCGACGTGGGGCGGCTATGCGTACGGCCGCGGCCTCGACGGGCGCGAGGCGCGTCCGGACATGGAGACGGCCTACCGGCGCATCGCCGTCGCCGCGAAGAACACCGACACGCTCGAGCACGACATCGCTGATTCCGACGACTACTTCCAGTACCACGGCGGCATGATCGCCACCGTGCGAGCGCTCACCGGCACCGCGCCGCGCGCTTACATCGGCGACTCGACCCGTCCGGACACAGTGCGCACCCGCTCGCTTACCGAGGAGACGGCGCGGATCTTCCGCGCGCGGGTCGTGAACCCGCGCTGGATCGATGCGATGCGCCGCCACGGCTACAAGGGCGCGTTCGAACTCGCCGCGACGGTGGACTACCTGTTCGGCTACGACGCCACCGCGGGCGTCGTCGAGGACTGGATGTACGAGAAACTGACCGAGAGTTACGTGCTCGATCCCGAGACCCGCAAGTTCCTGCAGGAGTCCAACCCCTGGGCGCTGCACGGAATCGCCGAACGCCTGCTCGAGGCGGCCGAACGCCAACTATGGGCATCGCCGGAACCGGCCACGCTGGCCGCGTTGCGCGAGGTCTACCTGCAGGCCGAGGGCGACCTCGAAGACTAGGCATCATCAGCTGCCTGCTCTTGATCAAGGATCGCCCGCCTCGCCGACGCCTTCGCATGCCTCTCACGCGAAGCCGCTGCGCGCACATCGGGTTGCCGCGCTCACCTGAGCGCTGTCGCCCTGTCCGAAGCGCCGACGTGAACACGCCGTGATCGTGGACGTAACGGTGGGTTGGGCAGAACCAGGGCCACGTTTGGTCAGGTCGGTCGGTCCGCCGTTCCCCGGCCGTCGCGGACGACGGCGCGGATCCGCCGGCGCTCAGCGGCCGGTCACCACGGCGTCGGGCGGGCGCGTTCCGCCGGCGATCCGGCTGACTGGTCCGGGGTGTTAGCGAAGCCGCTGCGCTCACGTGAGCGCTGTCGGGTTTGGGCGAGGCAGGCGATGGCGTAGTGCCGGTCGATCCGGCTGCCGTCCCAGCGGGTGGTGGCGGCGTCGGGGCGGATGTGGTCGTGGTCGTTCTCGATCGGCGTCGATGTGTCGGCCAGCGCTGCTGGGGTCATCTGCTGGCTGAGGTTTCGCCCGTCGTGGCGCTGGAACCGGAACCGGCCGCGCCGGGTCACGTGGATGCTGAACATGCCGTCGTGGTGGGCGTGGTGATGGGCTGAGCAGAGCAGGACCAGGTTCGCGAGGTCGGTGGGTCCGCCGTGGATCCAGTGCCGGACATGGTGCCCCTCCAGGCCGTGGGTGGACTCGCAGCCGGGGAACGTGCACGCGCCGTGGTCGCGAGCCTGGAGGGCGCGGTATTGGCGTTCGGTCACGACCCGATGGCTGCGGCCGAGGTCGACGATGGTGCCCGGGCCCGCGATGGTGCCGGCGCCGTCGTTGGTGTCGGGACCAGCGATGGTGCCGGGGCGGTCGCGGATGACGGTGCGGATCCGTCCGGCGCACAGCAGCCGGGTGA
>JAODNL010000116.1 GCA_025465405.1 Pseudonocardiales bacterium
CGTGGCTATCACGCAGCGCGCCATGAGCGGCGAGCTGGACTTCGCCGAGTCGTTACGCGCCCGGGTGGCACTGCTGGCCGGCCTGCCGGTAGCCGAGGTGGAGGCGGTGCGCGATGCGCTGCAGCTGACCCAGGGCGCCCGTACGTTCGTGCACACGCTGCACCGGCTCGGCTATCACGTCGGTGTCGTCAGCGGCGGATTCACCGTGTTCACCGACCGATTCGTCGCCGAGCTGGATCTCGACTTCGCTGCCGCAAACGAGCTCGAGATCGTCGACGGCGTCGTCACCGGAAACGTCCCGGGCCAGATCATCGACCGACCGGCGAAGGCCGCGGCGCTGGAGCGTTTCGCCGCCCAGTTCGGCGTGCCGTTGTCGCAGACGGTGGCCGTGGGCGACGGCGCCAACGACATCGACATGCTCGAGGCCGCGGGTCTCGGCATCGCCTTCAACGCGAAGTCGGCCCTGCGGGCAGCCGCGGACACCTCGGTGAACCTGCCGTTCCTGGATTCCGTCCTGTTCGTGCTGGGTATCCCGCGTGAGGAGATCGAGGAGATCGACGCGTCCGACGGCTCCCAGCTGGTGCGCTGATCGGTCAGCCGCGACCGCGGCGCGGCCCAATCAGCGCACCGACGCCGACGAGCAGGAAGCCGGCGATCGCCATCCAGAACCCGACCCGCGCATGCTTGATGTACTCGCTGTAGCTCGGCGCGCCCGGGACGCCGGACTTGAGCAGGTTGATGGCCAGGAAGGTCAGCGCGATCGAGGCGGCCGCGGCGAGTGCGCCGATAACGCGCAGCGCCGTGGCGAACGGGCTCGGTGCGTTCGCGAGCAGCGCGATCACCACCGTGACCGCGAGCAACACCCAGGCCAGCCAGCCGAAGTACGCCTTGGCCAGGCCGGCCGCGAACGCGCTCTGGATGTTCAGCACCTGGTGGACGTCGCTGAAGTGGGATCGGCCGAGGGTGCCTTTGGTGAACCAGTTCACCGCGGTGAAGGAGACGATCAGCAGCGCCGCACCGATGACCGCGAGGGCCGATCCGGCGACGCCGAACCGCTGGCTCGGGCCGGGGTCGAGGCGGGCGAACTGGGTGGTTACCGGACCCATCTCGGGCCGGGGCGAGGACCCCGGCGGCTGGGGCGACGACCCGGGCGGCCGCGACTCGGGCCCGGGGTAGGACGGTCCAGTCATGCCGCCTCCTCACTTCGCCGCGGGTGAGGGCATGCGACTCCGAACGCGCTGTGCCCACGATTGGCCCGCTGTCGCTCACTCATGGCCGAACCGTAGCAATCCCTCGGCCCCGGGACACTCAGACTCGCACGATCGGGTCACCGACCAGGGTGACTCCGGCGGCCCGAAGCTGCTCCAGTGCCGACTCCACCGTGGCGGCCGCGACGCCCGCCGTGAGGTTCAGGCGGACCGTGGTGGCCAGGCCCAGCCGGGCCGCGTCCAGTGCAGTAGCGCGCACGCAGTGGTCGGTGGCGATACCGACGATCTCGACCGTGTCCACGTCGCGCACGCGCAGCCATTCGGCCAGTCCGATTCCCTCCGCGGTGCCCTCGAAACCCGAATACGCCGCTGCGTACTCGCCCTTGTCGAAGACGGCCTCGATCCGATCGGTGCGCAGGTCCGGGTGGAGCTCGACGCCGGTCGTGCCGACCACGCAGTGCGGCGGCCAGGTGCTCGCGAAGTCCGGGTCGATCGAGAAGTGCGCACCCGGATCGATGTGGTGGTCGCGCGTGGCAACCACGTGCT
Source organism: Pseudonocardiales bacterium (assembly GCA_025465405.1). GTDB lineage: Bacteria > Actinomycetota > Actinomycetes > Mycobacteriales > Jatrophihabitantaceae > RYN-117. The sequence goes on from JAODNL010000116.1 coordinate 1,755, forward strand.
CGACGCCGTCCTCGGCGACATGAGCGCTCACCGCGCGCGCGACATCGGTGCCGCCCGCGACGGCGAGTGAGCCGCCCTCACAGAAGTCGTTCTGCACGTCCACGACGATCATCGCGCTGCCCATGCGCCCAACCGTAGGCGCTGCATCGCCCAAGCGTGATCACCGCCTCCACCGCATCACCGCCGTCACCGGAATGCGGCGGGTCGGGTGGCCGGGTTCGGGAGGCCGGGGCGTCTCAGGGTGCGGGGACGATCCGGGTGGGGATCGCCGGCTCGCCGCGGGACAGCTTCAGGCCGTCCCAGGGCAGGGTCACCGTGGCCGCGCGCAGGTGCTCTCGCGACGCGTCCAGCGTCGGCCGGTCGGCCACCGGCGTGCCGCCGCGCAGGAACGGCCGCTGGATCAGCCGCTCGCCCTCGGCGAGCGGGGGCGCGGGACCGGAAACGACGACCTCCTCGATCGCGGTACCGGTCGGCTTGTGCGCCCGGAGCGCGGTCTTGCGGCCACCCTGGCTCTGCTTGTGCTCGGAGCGTTTGGCCACCGGCCGCCCGTCCACCTCGACGAGCTTGTAGACCAGCCCCGCGGTCGGAGCGCCCGACCCGGTGACGACGGCGGTCCCCGCGCCGTATGCGTCGACCGGGGCGGCGGCCAGCGCCGCGATCGCGAACTCGTCGAGGTCGCCACTCACGACGATCCGCGTGCCGGTCGCACCGAGGCGGTCGAGCTGCTCGCGGGCCAGCCGGCCCAGCACGGCGAGATCACCGGAGTCGATGCGGATCGCCCCGAGCGAAGGCCCCGCCACCTCGACGGCCAGCTCGATGCCGCGGGTGATGTCGTAGGTGTCGACGAGCAGCGTCGTCGAGGGCCCCAATGCGGCAACCTGCGCGGCGAACGCCGAGCGCTCGTCGTCGTGCAGCAGGGTGAACGCGTGCGCGGCAGTGCCCGCGGTCGGTAGCCCGTAGCGTTCGCTCGCGGCGAGGTTGGACGTGGATGCGAATCCGGCGAGGTAGGCGGCCCGCGCCGACGCGACCGCGGCCTGCTCGTGGGTCCGGCGCGAACCCATCTCGATGATGGGACGCCCGGACGCTGCGGTGACCATCCGCGCGGCGGCCGACGCGATTGCCGAGTCGTGGTTGAGCACCGACAGCGCCAGCGTCTCGAGCACGACCGCCTCGGCGAACGTGCCGCTGACAGTGAGAATCGGCGAGTGTGGGAAGAACAGCTCGCCCTCCGGATACCCGTCCACGTCCCCTCCGAACCGGTACGAGGCGAGGTACTCGGCCGTCGTCGCGTCGATCACGCCGCCGGCGCGTAGCCAGTCGATCGTCGCGGCGTCGAAGCTGAAGTCGGTGATCGCTTCGACGAGGCGACCGGTGCCCGCGACGACGCCGTAGCGCCGCCCGTCCGGCAGCCGTCGCGCGAACACCTCGAACACGCAGCGGCGCTCTGCCGAACCCTCGCGCAGTGCCGAGTCGAGCATCGTCAATTCGTAACGGTCGGTGAACAGTGCCGTGCTCACGCGGGTACTGGTCATGGACGGCATCGTGTCAGACCCGTCGTGCACCGACCGCCGCACCCGCTCCCGCCACCACATAGCCGGCCAGGGCCAGCCACAGCCCGATCTTGGCGTGGTCGAACACACCGCCCGACGACCCGGTTGCGTCGAGCAGTTTCGACAGCGCGACGTAGGTCGCGCCGGCGCCGGCCAGTCCGATCAGCAGGCCGCCGGCGCGCAGAGCCGGGGTCGCGGGGGAGGGCATGTTGGCGGCCAGGCCGACGAGGATGACCACCATCAGCAGGATCCACGCCAGCCAGCCGAAGTACGCCTTGGGGAGACCGGGCATCCCGGGCAGCCCGGCCAGCGAGTGCAGATCGTGGAACCGGATTGCGCCTCTCGAGTCGGCCCCCGACGCAGCGCCGTACCAGTCGAACGCGGTGAACGACAGCAGCACCAGCACGGCTCCCGCGACCAGCGTGGTGATGCCCGCGACACCGACGCCGGGCAATGCCGGCCGGGGCGGTGTCGTCATGGCGGGCAACATAGCCGACCTCGAAGGCGTGCCACCATGGAAGGCATGCCGGGGACACTCACGCCGCAGCGCGAGACGGCGCCGCGGGACGAGGTCGAGACACGGTCGGATCCGGACCGTCCTTGGGTAACGATCGTCTGGAACGATCCGATCAACCTGATGAGCTACGTGACGCATGTGTTCATGACCGTGTTCGGATATCCCAAGGCGAAGGCCGAGAAATTGATGCTGGACGTGCACCATCGCGGCCGCGCCGTTGTGTCGTCCGGCACCCGGGAGCGGATGGAGCTCGACGTCGTGACGCTGCACGGCTACGGCCTGTGGGCCACCGTCCAACATCAAGACGCGTGAAGGTCACCCGGCGCCACGGTGTCGTACGGCTCCGCCTCGACCCGGTCGAGGGCGTGCTGCTCGGCTCGCTGCTCGACGATCTTGCCGACACGCTGGAGACCGACGCGCTCGACGCGGACGACCCCGT
>JAODNL010000215.1 GCA_025465405.1 Pseudonocardiales bacterium
ATGATCTTCGCGTCGCTGTTCGTCAGCATCCTCGCCATCCGCCGCCGCTCCCATCCGCCGGTCACCGACCCGGCGGAGGAGGCCGCCGACGTGGTGGACGCCGCCGTCGTACGGGTCGCGGGCGAGACCAAGACCCTCAAGCTCAAGGCCGACGTCGCCGCGGACGAGGACGCGCCAGCGCGGGACGATGACAAGGACCCGGCCGAGACCGCCTGACAACGCCTGCCGAAGGGCCCCGGTGACCACCGGGGCCCTTTCGCATGCCGTGCACCGGGGTGTAATCGGCGGCCACGCCCGAGGGACTACTTCGCGTCAGCCCTCGACCGGCCCCCGAAGGACGCAGGCGGCAGCGACGGCTGGACCGGCCGGATCGGCGTACCCGCACGGGACTGAGCCTCCGGCGCACGGCGTGTCGGGCGCGGGATCGGATATCGGCGTGAGGCATCACGGTCCGACCTCTAGTCTTAGGGGCATGTCCAGCCGTCACATCCTGACCGCGCCCGCCTGGCCGTACGCCAACGGGCCCCGCCACATCGGGCACGTCTCCGGCTTCGCGCTGCCCTGCGACATGTTCAGCCGCTACCAGCGGATGGCGGGCAACAAGGTCCTGATGGTCAGCGGCACCGACGAGCACGGCACGCCGATCCAGGTGCAGGCCGACAAGGAGGGCGTCAGCGCCCGCGAGCTCGCCGACCGCTACAACAAGGTGATCGGCCAGGACCTCCACGGCCTCGGCATGTCCTATGACCTGTTCACCCGGACGACGACGCGCAACCACTATGCCGTCGCCCAGGAGATCTTCAAGGGCCTGCACGCCAACGGCTACGTCTTCGAGAAGACCACGATGGGCGCGATCTCGCCGTCCACCGGCCGCACGCTCCCGGACAGCTACATCGAGGGCACCTGCCCGATCTGCGGCTACGACGGCGCGCGCGGCGACCAGTGCGACAACTGCGGCAACCAGCTCGACCCGGTCGACCTGATCAACCCCAGGAGCCGCATCAACGGCGAGGCGCCGAAGTTCGTGGAGACCGAGCACTTCTTCCTCGACCTGCCCGCCTTCTCCGAGACCCTCGGCTCGTGGCTGCAGGGCAAGGAGGGGCTGTGGCGGCCGAACGTCTACAAGTTCACCCGCAACCTCCTCGACGACATGCAGCCCCGGCCGATCAGCCGCGACCTCGACTGGGGCGTGCCGGTGCCGCTGCCGGGCTGGGTCGACCGGCCGGACAAGCGGCTCTACGTCTGGTTCGACGCCGTGATCGGCTACCTGTCCGCCTCCGTCGAGTGGGCCAAGCGGTCGGGTGACCCCGACGCCTGGCGCGCCTGGTGGCAGAACCCCGACGCCGAGTCGTTCTACTTCATGGGCAAGGACAACATCGACTTCCACTCGGAGATCTGGCCGGCGATGCTGCTCGGCTACAACGGTGAGGGCGACAAGGGCGGTGAGCCGGGCTCGCTCGGCAAGCTGAACCTCCCCACCGAGGTGGTCTCCTCGGAGTTCCTGACCATGGAGGGGCGCAAGTTCTCCTCCTCACGACAGGTCGTGATCTACGTACGCGACTTCCTCGAGCGCTACGACGTCGACGCGCTGCGCTACTACATCGCGGTGGCCGGCCCGGAAAACCAGGACACCGACTTCACCTGGTCGGAGTTCGTCCGCCGCAACAACGACGAGCTCGTCGCCGCGTGGGGCAACCTGGTCAACCGGTCGGTCTCCTTCGCGGCCAAGAACATCGGCGAGATCCCCGCCCCGGGCGAGCTGACCGACGGCGACCGGGCGATCATGGAGCGCTCGCGCAAGGCGTTCGACTCGGTCGGCGCGGAGCTGTCGCGGTCGCGGTTCAAGAACGCCGTCAACGAGACCATGCGCACCGTGGCGGAGGCCAACAAGTACCTCTCCGACCAGGCGCCGTGGAAGCTCCGCACCGAGGACCCGGAGCGGATGAAGACGATCCTGCACGTCGCGCTGCAGCTCGTCGACGACGCCAAGTCGCTGCTGACTCCGTTCCTGCCGAGATCCTCCGACAAGGTGCACAAGCTGCTCGGCGGCGAGGGCGAGTGGAGCGGCATGCCGGAGATCCGTGACGTCGACGATGACGGCGCCCCCGGCTACCAGGTGCTGACCGGCGACTACGGCACGGCCGCGCGCTGGGAGTCCCAGCCGATCACCCCCGGCACCCCGCTGGCGCCGCCGAAGCCGCTCTTCGCCAAGCTCGACCCCTCGGTCGTGGACGAGGAGCTGGCCCGGCTCGAGCAGGCGTGAGCGAGCGAACCAATAAGCACAGCAGCGTCGCTTGCGGGGCTGACGAAGGAGGCCTCGTGAGCGACAACGAACGGGAGGCGGCCCCGCCGCCTCCCGAGCCGCTGCCGGTCGAGGTGTTCGACAGCCACTGCCACCTGGACATCATCAAGACCCCGGTGGCCGAGGTTTTGGCCGCCGGCCGGTCGGTGGGGTTCCGCCGGGCGGTCACCGTGGGGTACGACCTGGCCTCGTCGCGCTGGTGCGCCGAGGCGGCCGCCGCCCACGACGACGTCTACGCGGCGGTCGCGATCCACCCCAACGACGCGGGTGACGCCACCGACGAGGTGCTGGCGGAGATCGCCGACCTCGCCGCGCTGCCGCACGTACGCGCGGTGGGGGAGACCGGGCTCGACTACTACCGCGACTGGGCGGAGGCGGACGACCAGCGGCGGTCCTTCCGCGCGCACATCGACATCGCCAAGCGCACCGGCAAGGCCCTGGTCATCCACGACCGCGACGCGCACGACGACGTCCTGCGCATCCTGGCCGAGGAGGGCGCGCCGGACAAGGTCGTCTTCCACTGCTTCTCCGGCGACCGTGAGATGGCCAAGGTCTGCGCCGACCGCGGCTACGTCATGAGCTTCGCCGGCAACGTCACCTTCAAGAACGCCGGTGACCTGCGGGAGGCGGCCGAGGTGGCGCCGCCGGAGCTGCTGCTCGTCGAGACCGACGCACCGTACCTCACGCCGGTCCCGTACCGCGGCCGGCCCAACGCGCCCTACCTCGTGCCGCTGACCGCCCGGTGTCTCGCCGAGGTCAAGGGCGCCGACCTGGACGAACTGTGCGCCGCGATCAGCCGGACCGGAGAGCGCGTCTTCGGCCTCTGGTGACCGCAGCCAGGCACACCGCGACCGAGCCGGCGAGCAGCGCCGCCACCCCGGCCAGCGCGGTCGACCCGAGATCGCCTCCCGTGAACGGCAGCCGGCCCGCGGCCCGACGCCTTGTGCCGTGCGTCCCGGTGATCGACCTGCCGTGGGTGGCCGACGGCGTGCGTGCGCGGCCGTGCAGGCCGGAGCCGTGCCCGCTGAACCCGTGTCCGCTTGACCTGTGTTCGCCGGATCCG